>NZ_PYSV01000001.1:300000-482625 GCF_003028415.1 Deinococcus arcticus | reverse complement strand
CCACATAAACCCCTCCTCCCCCCCCCCCTGACCCCAAAACCCCGATGCCCCCCCCCCCTCAACCCCGGGCGCGGCCCGCTTCTCTTTGTGGTCTTCAGCTCCGGCGGCGGCGGCGCAGGCGCTCCATCGCAGAGTCCAGGCTCAGGCGCATGCGTTCCAGGGCCTGGGCCAGATCCCCGATCTCGTCGTTGCGCTCGGCCTGCACCGGGCGCGACAGGTCGCCCATGCTGATCGAGTCGGCGATCTTCACCAGTTGCTCAATGGGTTCCACCACGCGCCGGGCGGCGCGCAGCGCGAGGTACGCCGCCAGACCCAGTGCCAGCAGCGACACGAACAGCACCAGCAGCAGCGTGTTGCGCAGGGCGGCGGCCTGCTGGGCGTTGGACACGCCCACGGCCACGGTGTACAGCAGGTTGTCGTTGCCGTCCACCTCGCGCCCCGAGGTCAGCGCGCGCTTGCCGTCCGTCTGCGAGACGGTGACCTGCTGCACGATGAAGTTCACGTTCGTGGCCTTCTGGTTCTTGGGGTCGTCGGCCTGCGCCTGCAGCTTCTGCACGTCGTTGGCCGTGCCGCCCATCTCCTTCATCTCGTTGGCGCGGGCCTGATACACCTTGGCGGGCGAGATGGTGGCCAGGAAGTTGCTCTTGCTGGGGTTCTCGATCAGCCAGTTGCTGACCTCGGCGTTCAGCAGGTCGTTGATCTCGGTGTTCTGGCTGGCGAAGTAGCGCGAGCCGTCGCGCAGTTCCACCTGCACGAACCCCACGCTGGAGTTGTTCACCAGCGCGTCCAGCTGCGGCTGAATCGCCTGAAAGCCCCGGTTGGGGTCAATGTTGCTGCTGACCGCCACGGCCACGGCCTGCGCGTTGCGCTGCACCAGGCCCTGTTGCAGGGGCGGCAGCGTCAGCGCCAGCACGCCCAGGGTCAGGGCGCTGGAGATGCCCAGCGGCACCAGCGCGCCCACGGCCATGCGCTGGCCCAGGCTGGTGCGGCGCTTGGTGGCCTTGGGCGCGTCGTCCACCAGCGGGGTCACCACCATGGTGTCCATGGCCTGGGGCACGCCGGCCGCCACGGGCCCGGCGGCCGGCGTGGCGTCGTGCATCGTCAAGGCGCCGGTAAAGTCGGACCATACGTCGGCGCTGGCGTCGGGCGCCGCAGCGGGGGCGCTGGGGGGCGGCGCCGTCACCGGGTCCATCACGGCCGCGCCGCCGCCCCAGCCGCTGGGCCCGCTGTCCAGTCCACCCAGGGCGCTGGCCAGGCCGCCGTCCAGGGCGCCCCCACTGGAGCCGCCCATCGCCGGGGCCGCAAAGGGGTCCGGCGCCCCGAAGGGGTTCTGATCCGGGGCGCTCTCGGCAAAGGGCACAGCCGGCCAGATGGCCGAGGCCCGCAGGTCCGCCATGTCCTGCGAGGCGGTGCTCTGGGCCTGCAGCGGTGCCAGCGGCGCGTCGTCGGCCATGACCGGGGCGGGGGCCGGCCGGCTGGGGGCCACGCCCTGGAAGGGCTCACTGAGCATGTCCGTTTCCTCGCGGACCTCTTCCAGCGCCACGCTGGCCCCCACCTGCTGGAACATGGACATCAGCAGCTCGGCGCGCGCGCGGCCGGTGGGCTTCATCAGGCGCCCGGAGCGGCGGCTGCCCAGGCGCTGGGCCTGCTCGGCGTTCAGGCCGAACCGCTCCTGCAGCAGCTGCTCCAGCTCCTGCTTTCTGTCCTGCGCGACGGCTTCTCGAATGACAACGGTGTACTTCATGTGTGGGCTCCCAGGGTGAGGGGAATCAGGGGAATCAGGGGTGGCGGGGTGGTCGGGCTGGCGCAGCGGCTCATGCCAGTCCCCGGGCGCGGAGGTTGCGGGCAAACTGCTGCACGCGCTCGGGGCTCAGCTGCCGCGCCACATGCGAGAGCAGGTTGTTCAGGGTGGTGGCGTCGCCCAGATCGTCCAGCGCCTCGTCCACCATCACGGCGGCCATGGGGCCCACCACCGGGGTCAGGCAGGCGGTCACAGCGTCGGCCATGTCGTCCGACACCTGCTGGTGATGCTGGGTGGCGCGCTTGACCCAATCGGCAGCGGCGCGCAGGCGCTCCTGCACGTCGGGCACCGTCAGGCTGGCCAGCCGCGCAACCTCGGCCACGTCGCGCGCGCCGTCCACATGGGTCATCACGCGCCAGACGTTATAGGGCAGCGGGGTGGCGTCGGTCAGGCCCTCGGGCCACTGGGGGGCAGTCATGGTCATGAGACCTCCAGGCCAGAGGCGGCCCATTCGGGGCGTTCGCGCAGCGTTCCCAGCGGCACGTCGGCCAGGCGCACACCCAGCCGCGTCAGCACCGCGCGCAGCGCCGCGTTCAGCGCGGGGCGAAATTCACGCACCGGCACTTCCTCTTCAATGGTCAGCTGCCCATTGCGGAAGCTGATGTCCTGGGCAAAGGGGTCCAGACAGGGGTGCTCGCCTGCCAGGCGCACCGTGATCTGCTGCCACGCGCCGTCCAGCGGCGTGACCCGGTGAAGGGCCTGCAGCAGGTCCTGCCAGAACTGCACGAACTGCGCGCGGTTGCCCTCGGCGTCGGTGGCGTACAGCAGGCTGGGCGCGCCGGCCTCGGGCAGCGCTCCGCCCAGATAGCGCCCATACGACCAGAAGCTGCAGTTGAGCCCCGACACCAGCAGACCGTGAAAGCAGTCGCGTTCCAGTTCACCCTTCAGCGCGGGCCACGGCGTGCGGGCCGCCTGCCCCGGCGCGGCGCGGGTGGCCCACAGCACTTCGGTCACGTTCACCGGCAGCGCTGCGAGGCTCACGCGCGCCCGGGGCACGCCCTGCATGGCCAGCGCCCAGGGCACCGGCTGGCCGCCGTGCGTGAACCCGCCCATCAGGGTGCCGCGCGTCCACACGAAGCGGACCCAGCGGCCCTTTTGCCAGGCGTCGAACACCCCGGTAAACCCCTGGGTCTGGCGCAGGGTCAGATCGGCCGTGACTTCCGTCCACGGGTAGTGGTCGGTGCTGAGGCCCGCATAGACGGCCTCACTCTGGGGCACGGCAACGGCGTGGTTCAGCGGTGGTATGGCAGCAGGAACAGGTTCTGGCATGGCGCTTCCGGGTGAGGTCAGAATGAGAGTTGAGAGGGAAACAGGCACAGGTGGAGTGACCGGGTGGATACTGCACTATCTCACCTCGGAGGCTCTTACGTCGCGCTTACACATGTGCGAAACCTCACGTCTGCCGCTGCGGGACGTGAGGTTCGACTGAGAAAATGGTTGATGAGGGGCCGGTCAGCTGGGTGGCCCTGGAGACAGTGCAGGGCTGGACTGCCAGACTTACAGACTTAGCCCAGTTCGGTCAGCAGGGCCTGGACACGCTCTTTCAGGTCGCCGCGTGCCTGGGGAGCGCCCAGCTGGTGCAGCCCGCCGTGGTAGGCGTCAGGGTCGCCAAACAGGCGCGAGAGCAGGTCGAATTCGCGCTGGCTGCGCAGGCTGGCGTCGTCGCGGAACAGGTTCACGTACTGGTCCTGAAACGCCCACTCGCTTAAGGCCCCGTCCAGAAAGGCGCGCATCAGGCGGCGGTAGGGCTCCACGTTGTCATCGGTGGCCACGCTGCCGGCCTCGGCGCGGGGGGGCACGTGGGCCTGAAACACCGGGGCCAGCGCCTGGGGCGTGATGTCCCAGTTGTTCACCTCGAACTGCGGCTCACCGGCCTGAAACAGAATGAGCTGCGGGCTGTGATGCATGATGCCGGTGAGCTGGGCCACATGGTTGCTGGCCGGGCGCCAGTCCACCACCCGGATATAGCCCACCGGCAGCTCGAAGCGCTGCAGGAAGGTTTCCAGCACCCCGAAGCCCTGCATGGTCTTGTGGCAGGTGCCGGCCTTGAACACGGCGGCCAGGGGGTAATCCTGCAGGAACTGGTCCACCTCTTCGGGCGTGGTCAGGGGTACCAGCACCTGGGCGTCTGTCTGTGCGGTCTGCGTCATGCCCCCAGCATAGCGCCGCTTTACAAAACGAAGTGAAAACCGGGCAGGCGGGTCTGGACCCCCCGTTCATGCTGGGGCTCAGCCGCGCGGGGCGGAGACAGGGTGCGCTGCCCCCGCTGTTTCCGCCGTGTCTGGCCCTTTCACTGCGCCCCCCTTCATTGCGCCCCCCTGCGCCTGACCGCGCCACAGCATCAGCAGCCACGCCGCCCCGGTCAGCGCCGCGCACAGCAGAAAGACGCTGCGGTAGCCGAAGGTCTGGGCCCAGGCTCCCGCCGTGATCCCACTGAGCATGCCCCCCAGGCTGCCGGTGTTGGCAAAGAGGGTGGTGGCCGCCGCAAAGCGCCCCGGCATCAGGGTCTGGAAGTAGGTCATGCCCAGCCCGGCCAGCAGCGCCAGCACCACGGCGCGCAGCACCTGCGCCGCCACCAGCGCGGCTGTGCCCTGCGCCAGCAGCAGCAGGGCAAAGTGCAGCGTGAACAGGCCCATGCCCGCCGTGACCAGCCGCGCCACGGGCGGCGGCCCGCGCCAGGCCACCAGCGCCAGCATGACGGGAATCTCCAGCAGCGCGCACAGCCCCACCAGCACGCCCACCAGGCCCTCGCTCTGGCCCAGGGTGCCGGTCACGAACAGCGGAAAGAAGGTCATGCCCATGCTCATGGCCATGCCGTACAGCACAAAGGCCAGCGCGGCCCACAGCACCGCGCGCCGGGGTTCAGCGGTGGCGGGCTGGTCCGGGCCCACGGTGGCGCGGGGCGGGCGGCCCGGCACCCACAGCAGGGACAGCGCCGCCAGCGCAAAGCAGCCGCTGGCCAGTGCAAACACGCCGGCAAAGTCCAGGTGGGCCAGCGCCAGCGCCCCCAGGCCGGGCCCCACCACCCACGACAGGCTGAACACCGAGCGCAGCGCCGTCATGGCCCGCTCGGCCAGGTCGCCGGGTACCTCCTGCAGGGCGGCGCGCGCCAGTGAGAACACCTGCGGAAAGGCCGCCGTGCCGGTCCCCAGAAACACGGCCCCCACGACCAGCAGCGCCGGGTACGAGCGCACCACCGCCAGCAGGGCGTAGGCCGCCGCCCCCGCCGCCAGTGTGAGCAGCACCAGCGGCTTGCGGCTGGGCCAGCGGTCCGACCAGCGGGCCAGCCGCGTGGCCATCAGAACCGCGCCAATGGCATTGAGCGACAGAAAAATTCCCAGTTGCAGCGGGCTCAGTCCGGCCTCCTGCACCGCGAACAGCGCCATGAACGGCACCGCCAGCGACAGCGCGAAGCCCAGCAGAAACACGCTCAGGGCCAGCCGCGCCGCGTGTGGCAGTCGCAGCACCGCCAGCAGCAATCGGACCGGCGAACCGTGGGTAGGGGGAGCAGGGTGGGTCACCGGGGCCGCCAGCAGGACATCCCAGCACTGTAGCCCGCAGTGGGGCGGGGGGCGCACTGCACCGCCCCACTGCCACGCCCGCCGTCCCTTCAAACTGCACATCCCTAAAGAAAATCCAGGTTGACACAAAACCAATTTTAGGTATAACTAAAATATGATGTCCCGCCTCGTGTTGCTGAGCACCCTGCTGTTGGCCAGCCCGGCGCTGGCCCAGTCCGCTCCACCCAAGAAGACCGTGCTGACCACCTTCACCATCCTGGCCGACATGGCGCGCAGCGTGGCGGGCGACCGCCTGAATGTGGTGTCGCTGACCCGCCCCGGCGCCGAGATTCACGGCTATCAGTTCACGCCCAGCGACATTGTGCGCGCCCAGAAGGCCGATCTGATCCTGAACAACGGTCTGAACCTGGAGCTGTGGTTTGCCCGCTTTACCCGCCAGCTGCGCGGCGTGCCCACCGTCACGCTCACTGAGGGCATCAAGCCCATTTCCATTGCCGCCGACGCCTACCGGGGCAAGCCCAATCCGCATGCCTGGATGTCGCCCAAGAACGCCCTGATCTACGTGGAAAACATCCGCCGGGCGTTCGTGAAACTGGACCCGGCGGGCGCCGCCATATTCAACCGCAACGCCACGCGCTACAGCGCCGAGATTCGCCAGGTGGACGCCATGCTGGCGCGGCAGCTGGCCACTGTGCCGCAGAACCAGCGCGCCCTGGTCACCTGTGAAGGTGCGTTCAGCTACCTGGCGCGTGACTACGGCCTGCGCGAGTTCTACCTGTGGCCGGTCAATGCGGAAGAAGGCCAGGGCACGCCCCGGCAGGTGCGCAGCGTGATTGACGCGGTACGCAAGAACCGCGTGCCCGCCGTGTTCTGCGAGAGCACCGTGCCCCTGTCCGGTATGCAGCAGGTGGCCCGCGAGACCGGGGCGCGCTTTGGCGGCGTGCTGTACGTGGACTCGCTGACCGATGCCCGGGGCCCGGTGCCCACCTATCTGGACCTGCTGCGCAAGGACGCCGCCACCATCGTCAAGGGGCTGACCGGCAAATGAACCCGCACGCACTGGACATTCAGGACCTCAGCGTGGCCTACGGCGGGGGGCGGCTGGCCCTGCGCCACGCCACCCTGACCGTGCAGGAGGGCAGCATCTGCGGCCTGATCGGCATGAACGGCACCGGCAAGAGCACCCTGTTCAAGTCGGCCATGGGCTTCCTGCCGCCTATCACCGGGCAGATCCGGGTGTTTGGCCAGCCCATGCGGGCCGCGCAGCGCCAGGGGCTGATTGCCTACGTGCCCCAGAGCGAGGACGTGGACTGGGATTTTCCAGTCAGTGTGGGCGACGTGGTGATGATGGGGCGCCAGGGCCGCATGGGCTTCCTGCGCCGCCCCGGTGTGCGCGACCGCGAGATGGTGCATGACGCCCTGGCCCGCGTGGGCATGGAGACCTTTGCTGGCCGCCAGATTGGTGAACTCAGCGGCGGCCAGAAAAAACGCGCTTTCCTGGCGCGCGCGCTGGCCCAGGAAGCCCGGCTGCTGCTGCTGGACGAACCCTTCGGCGGCGTGGATGTGGGCACGGGCGAGGCCATCATCGCCCTGCTGCGCAACCTGCGTGACCAGGGGTGCAGCGTGCTGGTCAGCACCCACGACCTCGACACCCTGCAGGAGTTCTGCGATCACGTGGCTTTTGTGGGGGAGCGCACCGTGCTGGTCAGCGGCCCCACCGCCACCACCCTCACGGCCGAGAACATGGCCCGCGCCTTCGGGGGGCGGCAGCATGTGGTCCCGCCGCCCGCGCGCGTGGAGGTGGGCGCATGATCGAAACGCTGCTGGAGCCGCTCACCTACGATTTCATGGTGCGCGCCCTGCTGGTCAGCTCGCTGGTGGGGGCCGCGTGCGCGGTCCTGTCTTGCTTTGTGACCCTCAAAGGCTGGTCGCTGCTGGGCGACGCGGTGTCGCACGCCGTTCTGCCCGGGGTGGTGCTGGCCTACCTGCTGGGCTGGCCTTTCGTGGTGGGGGCGTTTCTGTTCGGCCTGCTCAGCGTCTCGGCCATCGGCTTTATCGGCTCGCGCTCGCGGGTCAAGGAAGACACCGTGATTGGCGTGGTGTTCACGGCGCTGTTCTCGCTGGGGCTGGTCATGATTTCCAAGATTTCCAGCGAGGTCCACCTGTCGCACATCCTGTTCGGGGACGTGCTGGGTATTGGCCAGTCTGAACTGCTGCAGACCATCATTGCCGGCACCCTGGCGCTGGCAGCGGTGCTGCTGCTGCGCAAGGACCTTGTGCTGTACATCTTCGATCCCTCGCACGCGCGCAGCATCGGCCTGAACACCACGCTGCTGTACTACGCGCTGCTGGCGATCCTGGCCCTGACCATCGTGACCGCGCTGCAGACCGTGGGCGTGATTCTGGTGGTGGCCATGCTCATTACCCCTGGGGCCACCGCCTATCTGCTCACCGACCGCTTTGGACACATGCTGTGGCTGGCAGTGGCCTGTGGGGTGCTGTCCAGCGTGCTGGGTACCTACGCCAGCTATTTCCTGGACGGCGCTACCGGGGCGTGCATCGTCCTGACCCAGAGCCTGCTGTTCGGGCTGGCCTTCGTGTTTGCGCCCAAACATGGGCAGCTGGCCCGTCGCCGCCAGCAACGCCGCGAGCGTCTGGAAGAACTGAACCAGCCACTAGGCTAAGCGGCCTAGTGACGCATCCGGTGGCCGGGGGGGAGTGCTACCCTCCGGCCATGACCACAATCCAGGCGTCCACCCTGCCCTCCCGTGCCGATGTGCCCCGCGACCAGACCTGGGATATTGAGGCGCTGTTTGCCACCCCGGAAGCGTGGCAGGCCGAGGCCGAGGCGTTGCCCGGGGCTATGGACGCCCTGGGGGCCCACGCCGGGCGCCTGGGCACGCCCGAGGGCCTGCTGGCCTACCTGACCGCCGCCGACGACGTGGAACTGCGCCTGATGCGCTTTTTTTCCTATGCCAGCATGGGCGCCAGCGTGGATGGCCGCGACGCGGTGGCCGCCGCCCGGCGCGATCAGGCCAGCACCCTGGCAGCGCACTACAGCACAGCAACGGCTTTTTTCCGCCCCGAAGTGCTGACCCTGGACGACAGCACCGTGCGCGGCTGGCTGGAGACGCCTGCTTTTGCCGATCAGCGTGTGCGCCTGGAGCGTCTTCTGCGCGGCAAGCCCCATGTGCGCAGCGCCGAGGTGGAAGAACTGCTGGGCGCAGTGCAGGCGCCCTTTGCCAGTGAGCGCGGCATTCACCCGGCGCTGGCCAACATGGACCTGCGCTTTGGCACGGCGGGCGGCACCACCATCACCCAGGGCAATGTGGACCGCCTGACTGCCCACCCCGAGCGCGAGGTCAGGCGCGAAGCCTGGGAGAACTACGCCGACGCCCACCTCGCCGCGCGCCACGCGCAGGCGGCCATGTACGCCACCAACGTGCGCCAGGGCGTGTTCCTGGCCCGCGCCCGCCGCTACCCCGACGCCATCACGGCGACGCTGGCCCCCGACCGCATTCCTGTGGAGGTGGTGACCACCCTGCTGGACACCTACCGCGCCCACACGCCCGTCTGGCACCGCTACTGGCGGGTGCGCCGCGACTGGCTGGGCCTGAATGAACTGCGCGAGTACGACGTCAAGGCCGCCCTGGTCGCCCCGTGTGAAGTGAGCTACGCCCAGGCCGTGGACTGGCTTGCCGAGGGCATGGCGCCCCTGGGTGACGAGTACGTGGCCGAGCTGCGCCGGGGCCTGACCACCGAGCGCTGGGTGGACTACGCCGAGAACGAGGGCAAGCGCCAGGGCGCCTACAGCAACGGCGGCGGGCGCGTCAAACCCTACATCTTCATGACCTGGAACGGCACCATGAACTCGTACTCCACCCTGGCGCACGAGATCGGGCACTCCATGCACTCGCTGCTCTCGCAGCGCGAACACGCGTTCTCGGTGCCGCGCTACACGCTGTTTCACGCCGAGGTGGCCAGCAACTTCAACCAGGCGATGGTCCGCGCCCACCTGCTGGAACAGGCCCGCGCGGCCGGGGACACCACCTTCGAGGTCCAGATCATCGAAGAAGCGCTGTCCAACTTTCACCGCTACTTCTTCATCATGCCCACCCTGGCCGCTTTCGAGATGGAAGCTTACCGGCGCATTGAAGCGGGCGGCACCCTCAGCGCCCCGGACCTGATGACCCTGACGGCCGATCTGCTCTCGCAGGGCTACGGCGACGGCGTGACCATGGACCGCGACCGCTCCGGCATCCTGTGGGCGCAGTTTTCCACGCACCTGTACGCCAACTTCTATGCCTACCAGTACGCCACCGGCATCAGCGCGGCGCACCAGATTCTGGAACAGTTCCGCGCCGATCCGGACGCGGCCCGCGAGCGTTACCTGCGCTTCCTGAAGTCGGGTGGCCGCCTGGACCCCATTGACGCGCTGCAGGAAGCGGGCGTGGACATGCTGAGCCCGGCGCCGGTGCAGGCCACCTTCCGCACCCTGGAAAGTTACGTGGCCCGTCTGGAAGAGCTGTTGCCACAGCGGCGTTAAGGCCTCCCGTTCCCTGGTGGAGCCGCTCCCTGGTTCACCGCCAGGGGTTTTGTGCTGGCCGCAAGTGTGCTCGCACATGCTGCCGGCGCCCGTCATGCTGGTTCCATGATCACGGCGCCCCTGCCTGCGGCCCACCCCGAAGTGCCTGTGCATGACCAGCCCTGGCCGTGGTGGCGGCGTTTCACGCTGCAGTTCGGCAGCCTGTACCTCGCCCTGTATTTCCTGGTGGGGGTGCAGGGCTTTGCCCCCCTGCCTGACCCGCTGCGCTTTGCTCTGGCAGACGCCCTGAGCCGCGCGCTGTTCCAGGCGCCCCTGCCGCCCCCCGCTGGACCGACCGGCAGCGGCGACACCGCCCTGGACTGGGCCTGGACCCTGGCGCTGCTGCTGGTCTCGCTGCTGGGGGGCGCCGTGTGGACCGTTCTGGACCGCCGGCCGCCGCGGCCCCGCCTCACGCTTACGCTCTCGCAGGTCCTGCGCGTGGCCCTGATCTGGTGGCTGGCCATTTACGGTCTGAGCAAGTTCAACTTCGGGCAGTTTGGCCTGCTGGGTTCGGGGCAGCTGGACACGCCCTACGGCGAGTCCAGTCCCATGGGCCTGCTGTGGCGCTTCATGGGCGCCAGCCCTGGCTACCAGTGGCTGGCTGGCGTGGCCGAGGTGCTGCCTGCCCTGCTGCTGCTCCACCGCCGCACCGTTACACTGGGCGCCCTGGTGGCCGCCGTGACCATGACGAATGTGCTGGCCCTGAACCTCTTTTACGACGTGCCGGTGAAGAACTTCAGCGCCCACCTGCTGCTCTCGGCGCTGGTGCTGCTGGCCCTGGACGCCCGGCGCCTGCGCGCCCTGGTGACGGGCGGGGCCGTGCCCGCCCAGGAAAGGCGCCCACAGCCGCGCGTGATGACGGCCCTGGCCTGGCTGGCCACCGCCGCGCTGCTGGGCGCCGCCGCGCTGCAGGCGCGCACCGGGCTCGCAGCCCTGCACACCGACCGCCAGCGCACCCAGGTCAGCGCCGAGCCCCTGAAAACGCGCGGCTTTCACTGGGTGAACGAAACGCCGTACAACCGCTGAAGCGGGGCGCGCAAAAAGGGCAGGGGCGACCACACGGCCGCCCCTCTCTACAGCGTCTGCGGGCTTACGCCTGCTCGACTTCCACCATCTCGCTGGCTTCAATGATGTCGCCTTCCATCACGTCGTTCCAGTCAATGTTGATGCCGCACTCGAAGCCGGTCTGCACCTCGCGCACGTCATCCTTGAAGCGCTTGAGGCCGATGATCGTGCCCTCGTAAACCACCTCTTTGCCGCGCAGCACCCTGGCCTTGGCGTTGCGCTTCAGCGAGCCGTCCCGGACGTACGAGCCGGCAATGTTGCCGCTCTTGGGGTGGCGGATGACCATACGCACCTCGGCGCGGCCCAGGTACTTCTCCTCGAACACAGGCTCCACGTTGCCCTTGATCAGGCGGTCCACCTCATCAATGAGTTCGTAGATGATGCGGAAGGACTTGATGTCCACGCCCTTGGAGTCGGCCACCTTCTTCACGCCGCCTGAAGGGGTGACGCTGAAGCACAGAATGGTCGCCTCGGCGGTGGACGCCAGCAGCACGTCGCCTTCGGTGGGCGCGCCAATGCCGGCGAGCATCACGTTGATCTTGACGTCGTCGGATTCCTTGCGGGCCAGGATGCCCTGAATGGCTTCCACGCTGCCCTGGGTATCGGCGCGCAGAATCAGGTTCACGGTGCGCACACTGCCCAGCGGCCCCATCATCTCTTCCAGGGTCAGGCGGCGCTGCACACGGGCATTTTCGGCGTCGCGGCGGGTGTCAACTCGCCCGGCCACCACTTCGCGCGCGGCGTGCTCGTTCTTGGCCGACTGCACCTTCTCACCGCTGGACGGCACCTCACTGAAGCCCAGAATCTGCACCGGGGTGCTGGGGCCCGCTTCCTTGATGCGCGCCCCCGCGCTGTCGGTCATGGCCTTGATCTTGCCGTAATTCTCGCCCACCACCAGGAAGTCGCCCACGTGCAGGGTGCCTTCCTGCACCATCACGGTGGCCAGCACGCCGGCCTGCTTGTCCACCTTGCCTTCAATGACCACGCCGCCAAAGGCTGCCCTGGGGTCGGCGCGCAGGTCTTCGAGTTCAGCCGTCAGGCTGATGTACTCCAGCAGGTCTTCCACGCCCTCGCCGGTCCTGGCGCTCACCGGCACCACCACGAGGTCCCCGCCGTACTCCTCGGGCACGAGGTTGAGCTGCGTCAGGTCGGTCTTGACGCGCTCGGGGTCGGCCTGGGGCAGGTCCACCTTGTTGATCGCCACGATCATGGGCACCTTGGCCGCCTGCGCGTGGGCAATCGCCTCGCGGGTCTGCGGCATCAGGGAGTCGTCGGCGGCAATCACGATGATCGCAATGTCAGCCACGTTGGCGCCGCGCGCGCGGATGGTCGTGAACGCCTCGTGGCCGGGCGTGTCAATGAACACGATCTTGCCCTTGCTGGTCTTGGCTTCAAAGGCTCCGACGTGCTGGGTGATGCCGCCCGCTTCCTTGGCCGCCACCTTCGTCTTGCGGATGTAGTCCAGCAGGCTGGTCTTGCCGTGGTCCACGTGGCCCATGATGGTAACCACAGGCGCGCGGTGGGGCACTTCGGAGGTGCCGCCATCGCCTTGGGCGTCGGTCACTGGAGCTGCCTTGGCCTGCGGCACCGGGGCAGCCGCAGGCTGCTCGGGTGTGGCCTGCTCTGCGGGGGCCTGCACGGTCGGTTCTGCGGTTGCCTCGGCGCTGGTGCCCTCCGCCTGCTCCTCGGCCAGAATCTGCTTGATCAGCTCCACGGTGTCTTCCTCAATGGTGCTGCTGACGCTCTTGTACGACACGCCCAGCCCATCGAGAATTTCCAGCATTCTTGCGTTTTCGACGCCAAGGTCTTTGGCGAGGGTATAAATCCGAACTTTCGACATGCTCACCTCCGGTGAGTCCTGCCCTGGGGCCTGGCCCCAGGTTTATGAATCGGTGACGCCCGGTGGGCCCTCAAGAAGCGCCGCCACGGCCGCCGCCTGCGCCCCGAACGTGCGGCGCAGCCGCTTGTCCTGCCAGCAGGCGGGTGTATCCGCGCACAGGTAGGCGCCCCGGCCCTGCCTGTGTCCCTGGCTCAGGGTCCAGACCCCGGCCACCCGCGTCAGGCGCAGGAAGTCGCCCTGCGGCCGTTTGCGGCGGCACGCCACGCAGGTGCGTTCGGGCACGTGCCGGGTGGGGGTGGCGTGCGGGCCCGTCAAGAGTTACTCCACGTCGTCCGGGCTGGCGGTGGCCACCGACTTGCTGTCCTTGAACAGCGCGTCAAAGGCCGACTGGGCCGCCGCGTTGCCCTGAGCGCCCTGATCGTCGTGCATGGCCTGCTGCATGGCCGCGTCCAGGTCGCTGATGGCGGCCGTTTCCCGCAGGTCAATCTTGAAGCCGGTCAGCTTGGCCGCCAGCCGCACGTTCTGGCCGCCCTTGCCGATGGCCAGCGACAGCTGATCGGGCGTGACGGTCACAGTGGCTTCGCGGCGCTCGGCCTGCGCTTCAATCAGCCCCACCTTGGCGGGCGACAGCGCGTTGCGAATGAAGTCGCGGGTGTTGGCGTCCCACAGAATCACGTCCACGCGCTCGCGGCCCAGTTCGCCCGTGACCGCCTGAATGCGGTTGCCCCGGTGCCCGATGCACGCGCCGATGGGGTCCACGTTGCTGTTGTGGGAAAACACCGCCACCTTGGAGCGTTGCCCGGCTTCACGCGCAATCGCCTTGACCTCCACGATGCCGTTGGCGACTTCGGGAATTTCCTGGCGCAGCAGGTAATCCAGCAGCCGCTCGTCGGCGCGGCTGGCCAGAATGGTGGGGCCCTTGGGCGTCTTGCGCACTTCCTTGAGGTAGATCTTGACGCGGTTGCCGGGGGTCAGCTTCTCGCCGGGAATCTGCTCGCGGGGGGGCAGAATCGCCTCGCCCGCGCCCAGTTCCACGAACCAGTTGCCCTTGTTGTCGCTGCGCACCACCTGCGCGGTCAGCACCTGCCCCTCGCGGTCCTTGTACTCGTTGAACACCACGTTGCGCTCGGTTTCGCGCATCTTCTGGGTCAGCGTCTGCTTGGCGGCCTGCAGGGCAATGCGCGAGAACTTCTCGCGGTCCACCGGGAATTCCATCTCCATGCCCACTTCCACGCCGGGGTCCAGCTCCAGCGCGTCGGCCAGGGAAATCTGCAGGTTCTCGTCTTCCACCTTCTCCACGACCTCGCGCACGACCAGCACTTCCAGTTCGCCGCTCTGCGGGTCCAGATGCACCTCGATGCGCTTGTCGGGTTCCACGTTGCGGGTGTAGGCCTGCGCGAGGCTCTGCTCGAACGCCTCGATCAGCTGCAGTTCATTGATGTTGCGCGCCTGCGCCACTTCCCGCAGGGCGTCGGCGAAATTGAATTCGGGTTGGCTCATCTCACTCTTCCTTTGTGGTCCGCACGCAGCGGAACGGTGCTGTCACGGCCGCTGCCTTCAGCGGTGCCGGTCAGGGAACTCGGCCAGGTTGGCCTGGAACGTGCCCACGGTCAGGGTCTGGGGCTCACCGTTCACGGTAAAGGTCACCTGATCGCCGCTGACGGCGGTAATGGGCGCTGTAAACGCCACCCCGCCCTCGCCGCGCACCCTCGCTTTCAGGCCCAGCATGCGCTCAAAGTGCCGCGCCCGGATCAGGGGCCGCTTGGCGCCCGGCGACTCGAATTCCAATCGGTATTCCCCGGCAATAGGGTCCACGCGGTCGAATTCAGCCTCGGCGGCGCGGCTGGCCTTGGTCAGGTCGTCCACGGTCACGGGCTGCTCGTCCAGCCGGTCAATGCGAATGAGCACGACCGGCTGCCCGCCCAGGTTCTGCACCTGCACCTCCAGCACCTCGAAGCCCAGCGGCGCCAGGGCCTTGCGGGCCAGCCCTTCCAGATTGTGTGTTGCGTTGTTATTCATATTGTCTTGGCCAGGAAGACCCAGGCCTGCTTCACCACCCCCTCCACGAAAAAGGGTGGGTCACGGCCCACCCCCCGTTCGAGGAACGACCCCCAGTATACCGCACAGGGCGGCGTGGACCGGGGTTCGCTCACAAACGTCTGCCCGGCGCCGCGCGCCCCCTTGCGCATTGGCGCGCAGGCCCTTAGCATGTCAGGCCACGCGTGGGCGGTTAGCTCAGCGGTAGAGCTCTCGCCTTACAAGCGATAGGTCGGGGGTTCAAATCCCTCACCGCCCACCAGACCAAAGCCCCGCGCCATGCGGGGTTTTTTGCTAGAGGGCAGTGGGCTTCAGGCGTCGGCAGGCCGTTTCTGCATCAGCGCGGTGCGTTTGCACCTTGCCACCACCTCGCCCCGCCCGTTCAGGGCGCGGTGCTCCACGATCACAATCCCGGCGTCCGGTCGGCTGCGGCTCTCGCGCACCTCCAGCACCTCCGATTCCGCGCGAATGGTGTCGCCGTGAAAGACGGGCCTGGGAAACACCACGTCCGTCAGGCCAAGGTTGGCCACCAGCGTGCCCAGCGTCAGCTCGTGCACACTGAGGCCCACCAGCAGCGACAGAGTCAGCAGGCTGTTGACCAGCGGCCGGCCAAACTCGGTCTGCGCCGCGTATTCGTGGTCCAGGTGCAGGGGCTGGGGGTTCATGGTCAGCGTCGTAAAGAACACGTTGTCTGCCTCGGTCAGTGTGCGCGTGACGCGGTGGCGAATGACGGTGCCGGGCGTCAGTTCTTCCAGATAGCGGCCCTGGGGGCGCTGCAGGTCTTCATTCATGGGGGACCTCGGGGTGTGGGCTGTGGGGTGTAGGGCGTGGGAGAAAAGGCGAAAAGCAAGGGCCAGGGCTGGGTTGTCCCGCAACCCACACCCTACGTCCCACGACCCACCACAGCGCGCGCCGCCGCCAGCATCGGCTCGTCCACCATCTGCCCCTCAAAGGCGAAGGCGCCGTGACCGCTCAGACTGGCGTCGTGGGCGGCGGCCAGCAGGGCGCGGGCACGGTTCAATTCGGCCTCGGTGGCCCCAAAAATCTCGTGGGCCAGGGCCACCTGCGCCGGGTGAATGCACAGCTTGCCCGCGTAGCCCAGCGCGCGGCCCTGCGCGGCGTCCTCACGAAAGGCGGCCTCGTCGTTCAGGCGCGTGACCACGATGTCCAGCACCGGTACCCCCGCCAGCCGCGCGGCCAGCGCCACCTGCGAGCGGGCGTACAGCACCTCTAACCCTCCCGGCGTGCGCTGCCCGCCCAGGTCGGTGGTGTAGTCCTCGGCGCCAAAATAGGCCCATCCCACCGCGTCCTCGCGCAGGATGTCCAGGGCGTACCAGACGCCCGCGCCCGTTTCCAGCCCGGCCAGCAGAGGAAGGCTCAGGCCGCGCGCCTCTAGCGCCGCCACCACCCGCCGCACATCCGCCGCCGATTCCAGCTTGGGCACCACCACGCCGGCCAGTTCGGGCGTCAGCACCGCCAGGTCGTCTTCAAAGTAGGGAGAGTGCGGCGCGTTCACCCGCAGAAACACGGGCAGGTGAGGGTGGGCCGCCATCAGGTCGCGCGCGGCGTCGCGGGCCACGGGGCGGGCGGCGGCCTTGGCCTCGGGGGTGGCGGGAATGGCGTCTTCCAGGTCAATCACCACAGCGTCGGGCGCGCTGCGTGGCAGCTTGGCCACCAGTTCAGCGCGGTTGCCCGGCGCAAACAGCAGGCTGCGGGGACGCAGGGGCAGAGGAGGCGTCACACCCGGCCCCCGGAACGAACGTTTGTTCTCATGGTGCCCAGGATAGCGGCTTACCCGGCAGGGGTTTCCTGACGTTCCAGACGCAGCAGGGCGGGGGAGAGGAAGCCCGCCAGACACGCCGCCGCGCCCAGCACGCCGCCCACCATGAACAGGCCGCGCACGCCGAGCCATTCGCCCAGCGGCGCAGCCAGCGCCAGCCCCACCGGGCCCGCCAGCCCCATCACGGTGTTCAGCAGTGACAGCACCCGCCCCTGAAGGTGGTTGGGCACGGTGCGCTGCAGGGTGGCCGTCAGGGGCGCGTTGCCAAACGCGAAGGTCGCGCCGCTCACCACCCACCACACCACCGCCAGCCAGAACCAGTCCGCCGGGGCTGCTGCTGTCAGGGCCACTGTCAGGCACGAGGCCGCCAGCGCCAGCAGCACCGTGACGATGGGCCGTCCCGGGTTCAGGGCCGCCACCAGCAGACCGCCCGCAATCATGCCCACGCCCGACAGCCCTTCCATGAGGGCCACCTGCCCGGCCCCGCCGCCAAAATGGGCTTTCACCAGCAGCGGGGTCAGGGTGAAGGTGGGCATCACGACCAGGACCACCACGCCCAGCAGGCCGTACAGCCGCCGCAGCCCGGGGTTGCGCCACACCACACTCAGTCCTTCGCGGAATTCGGCCCAGACGCCCCGGCGGTCCTCGCGGGCCACGGTGTGTTGCGGAATACGGAACAGCAGCAGCGGGACAATGCCCAGCAGGGCGGTCACGACATCAATGCCCAGCGCGGCGCCCAGCGGCAGCACGCTGATGGCCAATGCCCCCAGCGGCGCGGCGGCCACCGTCATCAGGCCCTGCAGGGTCTGGTTAAACCCGGCGGCGCGCGGCAGGAATTCGGGCGGCACCAGCATGGCGGTGCTGGCGGCGGCGGCAGGTCCCTGAAAGGCCTGCATGGCGCTGCGAATAAACATCATGGTGTAGACGTGCCACAACTCCACGTTGCCGCTGGCGAACAGCCAGATCAGTACCCCCATGCACGCGGCGCTGACCGTATCCGCCACGATCATGATGGTGCGGCGGCTGTAACGGTCGGCAAAGGTGCCGCCCAGCGGCCCCAGCAGCGCCTGAGGTAGCAGCGCGGCCACGCCCGCCGTGCCCAGGGCGGCGGCGCTGCCCGTGGTGTCGGTAATCCACCACAGCAGCACAAACTGCGTCATGGCCGAGCCAATCAGCGACAGCGCCTGCCCGCCAAAAATGGCCCAGTAGCGGGTGGCCCAGCCTGGGCCGGGGTGTGGGGTGCCAGGGTGTTGGGGGCCAGAGGGCGCAGAAGTCAGCGGGTCCATGCGGTCAGCGCCTCCTGCATGGCCTGGGTCTGGGCCGGGCTCAAGCGGGGCTGCCCGGTCAGTTCGGCCAGCCAGTGGCCGTCGCAGGCCAGGCGAATGGCGTGCGCTGCGCCAGGGGGCAGGCCATCGGCCTCGGCGCGTTCCAGCAGAAACACCTGCGCCTGCGCCAGGGCAGCCAGCAACGCGGGTTGCCCGGCCAAGGGCACCAGGGCGCGGTGCAGGGCCGTGTCCTCGTCCTCCTCGCAGAAGGTCAGGGTGATGTACGCGCGCAGCCACGCCCCCGGCCGCTCGCCGTGTTCGGCCCGCTCTCGGGCATAGGCGGCCTCCAGCCCCTCCCGAAACTGCTCCACCAGCGCCAGCGCCAGCGCCTGAAGCAGGGCGTCGCGGGTGGGAAAGTGATGCAGCAGCCCCCCCTTGCTGACGCCAGCCGCACGCGCCACGGCGTCCAGCGACAGGGCGGCCCCCTGGTCCTGCACCACCTGCCGGGCGGCCCGCAGCAGGGCGGCGCGCGTGAGTTCGGGTTGACGGATTCTGGCCATACCCAGAGCATACCGTCCAGACGGTCGGTAAGAAAGAGGGAACCCGATGGGGGTGAAATGGGTGGGGTAATGCTGACCTCCGAGCAGGTGGGCGCGCCTGTGCAGGGGAGGAACGCAGGCCGTGTCCAGCGTCCTCAAGCCGCTCAAACGGCAGTTCGCTCAATGCCCCTTATCCAGCAGGGGGTTCCCACTCCCCACCCCGCCTGCCTAGTTTCAGCGTTGACCCGCCCCGGCGCGCCCCGGTACAGTTGGCCCCATGTTCGCGGCAACCAACAACGTGAATGATGATCCCTGTTAGGGGACGTCTTTGCCGCATACTGCGCCCCCGACCCCAGCACACGGAGTCGGGGGTTTTCCCTTCGCCCACAGGAGGCACTCCCATGACCCACACCGAAGCCCAGCAAGCCCACCTTCCCCGCACTCTCACCCGTGATCTGGCCGCACACGACGGCCAGCAGGTGCGCCTGCAAGGTTTTGTTCATGCCCGGCGCGACCTGGGCGGCGTGCAGTTCGTGGTGCTGCGGGATGTCTCTGGCCTGACCCAGTGCGTGGGCAGCGGCCTGAGCCTGCCCCTGGCCGAAAGCAGCGTGGAGATCGTGGGCACCGTCAAGGCCCATCCCAAGGCGCCGGGCGGCTTTGAAGTGCAGATTGCGGATTTCCGCGTCATCAGCGCCGCCGTGGAGCCCGCGCCCGTCGAGATTCCGAAGATGGAGTGGAACGTCAACCCCGAGACCATGTTGGACTACCGCGTGGTGACGGTGCGCGGCCTGAAAGAGCGCGCAGCCCTGAAGGTGCAGGCCGAACTGGTGGCCGCCTTCCGCGACCATCTGGGCACCGAGGGCTTTACCGAAATCAGCACGCCCAAGATCGTCTCGGCCGGGGCAGAGGGCGGCGCAAACCTGTTTCCCATTGACTACTTCGGGCGTCCGGCGTACCTGGCCCAGAGCCCGCAGCTGTACAAGCAGATCATGGTAGGTGTCTTCGAACGGGTGTACGAGGTCGCGCCCGTCTACCGCGCCGAGGAACATGCCACCAGCCGCCACCTGAACGAGTACCTGAGTCTCGACGTAGAGATGGGCTTCATTGAGGACGAGGAAGACGTGATGGCGCTGGAAAACCGCCTTCTGGCGGCCATCATGGAGCGGCTGAAAGAACGCTGCGCCCCCGAGTTTGCCCTGCTGGGCGCGACCATTCCCGAGGTGCCCACGCACATTCCCCGCATCACCCTGATGGACGCCCGCCAGCTGGTCACCGATCAGTTTGGCCACGCGGTGGGCGGCAAGGACCTTGACCCCGAAGCCGAGCGGCTCCTGTGCCAGCACTATGCGGAAACCCACGGCAGCGACTTCGTGTTCGTGACCAAATACCCGCGCGCCGCCCGGCCGTTTTACGCCCACCCCGACGCGAATGCAGACGGCACGCCCAGCCAGGAGCTCACGCGCGGCTTTGACCTGCTGTTCCGGGGCATTGAAATCACCTCGGGCGGGCAGCGCATCCATGACCACGCCATGCTGATGGACTCGATTGCCGCCTACAAGCTCAGCCCCGAGTCGCTGGCGGGCTACACCGAGGTCTTCAAGTACGGCATGCCCCCCCACGGCGGCTTTGCCATCGGTGCCGAGCGCCTGACCGCCAAGCTGCTGGGGATTGCCAACGTGCGCTATGCCCGTGCGTTTCCGCGTGACCGGCACCGGCTGACGCCTTAAGAAGGCCTGATGGCAGACAGCAGATGGCTTATGGCCCGCTAGCATGTCAGGCATGACGGGACAGGGCGGGAATGAGCAGGGGCTTGTCGAGGAATTCGCTCAGTTCAGCGTGGATGGTCAGCGGCTCTACGGCATGCTGCACCGGCCAGAGGGCACCCCGCCCGCGCAGGGCCATCCCAGTGTGATCATCCTGCACGGGTTTACGGGCAACCGGGGCGGCGATCACCGGCTGCTGCCGCTGCTGTCGAGGTATCTCGCGGCGCGGGGCGTGGCCAGCCTGCGCTTTGACTTCCGGGGCAGCGGAGAGTCTCAGGGGGACTTCAGCGAGATGACCGTCTCGCGCGAGGTGGAGGACACAGAGGCAGCCTTCGAGTACATCCGCCGTCAGCCGGGCCTGGACCCCGAGCGTGTGATGCTGCTGGGCTTCTCGATGGGCGGAATTGTAGCGGCGCTGGCGGCCCCGCAGGTGCGCCCGCACCGACTGGCGCTGTGGGCCCCGGCGCTGCCCGAGTTGTGGCTGCCCTTCCTGCGCGGCGGCTTTCTGCCGGCCACAGTCACCGATTACGGCGGCTGGCCGCTGGGCCGCGAGTTTTTGCAGGAGATGACCCGCCTGCGCCCGCTGGACGCCGCCGCCAGCTGGGGCGGCGAGGCCCGTGTGTTTCACGGCGACGCCGACCAGACCTGCCCGCCCGAATTCGGCGTGCGCTACGCCCGCGCCCTGGGCTGCGACGCAGTGGCCATTCCCGGCGCAGGCCACACCTTCGATTCTCTGGACGCGGTGGAGATGCTCTACCGCGAAACCGCGCGCTTTCTGACCGGCGGCTAGGCCGTGGCCCACAGGGCCGCCGCTTCCTCACGGATGGGCCGCAGTTCGGGGTCCGGGCGACCCAGCACATACCCCTGGGCATAGTCGGCGCCCAGTTCGCGCAGCAGGCGCAGGGATTGCAGGTCCTCTACCCCTTCGGCCACCACCTGAATCCCCAGATCGTGGGCGTAGGCGATCAGGGCGGCCAGCAGGCCCAGGCGCGGGTCGTGGGACGTGAGGTTCTGGCTCAGGGCCCGGTCCAGCTTCACGATGTCCGGGCGCAGTTCGTCCAGATAGGTCAGGCTGGTGTACCCGGCCCCCAGATCGTCCAGGGCCACGCGCGCACCCTCGGCCCGGTAGCGCGACAGGATGCGGCGCAGCATCTTCAGGTCGGGAAAACGCTCGCTCTCGGTGACCTCGAACACCAGACGCTGGAAGTCTGCCCCCACCTCGCGGCAGGCGGCAAAGGTGGTCTGCAGACACACGTCCGGGTTATAGACCACCCCCGGCGCGAAGTTAATAAACAGCTGCTGCTCGCTGCCCAGCCGGGGCGCGGCCTGCCGGATGGCCTCGCGCCGCGCCTGGGCGTCAAAGGCGCGCAGGTGACGGTGGCCCTCGGCGGCGCGCAGCAGGTCAAAGGCCCCGATGCGCCGCTCCCTCAGCTGCGCGCGCACCAGCGCCTCGTAGCCGGTCACCGCGCCGCTGCCCAGCGCCACGATGGGCTGCAGGTCGAAGGTCAGGTGCGCCAGGGCCTCCGGGTACCAGGGTGTCTCCAGGCACACCAGCCACTCGGCCAGGGGCCGCAGCTGCCAGGGGTCCGGTTCACCGGAGGGCAGCGCCGGGGTGGCCAGCAGCTCCCCCTGGCCCGACGGCCCGGCCAGTTCCAGCAGCGCCCGGAGGTCCGCCTGCGCCGAGGCTGGAAAGAGGCGCGCTTCTGCCTCGCCCAGCAGGCGCCGCACATGGCGGGTCTCCCCCCGGACCCACAGACCGCCTTCCATAACGCCTACAGGCGGCGCAAACGCCAGACAATCGCACAGATGAGGAGAACGCTGAGGGGGAACAGACATCATTGGCCTCACGGTGTCATAACAAGTCTGTAGGAGTTCTTTCAAAAACTGACCCCGCGCACGGCTGACGCGTGGTCCGGGCAGGTGAAACAGGGGAGATCGTCTCAGCATACCGGGGCCCGGCCCCGGCCGCCCCGTTGCCTTGGGAAAGCATGAATGAGAACGCAGGGTGGTGGCTGGCCAGCTCAGGCCCGCGTGGCCGCGCCTGTGTCCCCGGGCGCCTCTGGTCCACTGCACAGCTGGTCGCGTCCGGCAGCCTTGGCAGCGAACAGCCGCTGATCGGCCAGGCGCAGCAGGGCGGTGATGTCGGGGGCTTCGGCCAGGGTGGCGTGCCCGGCGCTGAGGGTCACCCCCAGGGCCGGGGCCAGTTCCAGGGCGCGCACCCCGCGCAGGGTGCGTTCCAGCACCGTGCTGGCCTCGGCGGGGCGCAGGTCGGCCAGCACCAGCAGAAACTCCTCGCCGCCCCAGCGCACCACAAGGTCGCCGGCGCGCACCTGCGCCCGCAGCGTCTGGGCCACGCGCGCCAGGGCCTCGTCGCCCTGTTCGTGGCCCCAGGTGTCATTGACCCGCTTGAAATGGTCTATGTCGCACAGCGCCACGCTCAGGCGCTCGGGCTGGGCCGCCCAGGTGTCGGCCAGCGCCAGCAGCTGGCTGTGCCCAGAGCGGCGGTTTAGGCAGCCGGTGAGGGGATCGGTGGCCGCCAGCGCCGCCAGCTCCACACTGCGCGCCCGCTCGCCCGAGACGATGCGCCCGTGCACCGTCAGATACCACGTGAGCGGCAACACCAGGCCGGTGAGCAGCAGCCCCGGCAGATCCGGCGCGCGGCTGAAGGTGGCTCCCGCCGCCAGCAGCAGATACGCCGGCGTGACAATCAGGGCCGCTGCGCGCGCGGGCAGCCACGTGTAGGCAAACAGCGCCAGCAGCACCATGTGAATCAGCAGCCCCGAGGTGATCGGCCGGGCGGTGCGAAACACACTGATCACGTTCAGCAGCAGCCACGTGGCCACCGCGCCCACCACCAGCTTCTGCAGCGTGCCCAGGCGAATGGCCTGCACCCGGGTCAGCACCAGCAGCAGGACAGCGAAGCCCAGCCCCAGATCGGCCTGCAGGGCGCGGGCCAGCTGTTCGGGCTGGGTATGCAGGTGCATGGAGGTGGCAGTCTGCATCAGCACCGCCAGGGCCGCCAGCGCTGACATGAAGTTGCGCTGCTGCCGTTCGCTCAGGCTGGGTTCGCCTGTCTCGCGCTGCATTCGAGCACTGTAAAGCATTCCGGCGGATGGGCGCCCGGTGCAGGCGCCGCCCCCTGCAGGCCCCGCTGCCCAGCGGCCTGAAGGGGCTGACCTTCAGCGCGGGGCCGGCGCAAATTCCAGCAGCATCCGGTGAGACAGCCCCCGCCCCGAGGCCACCTGCCACGCGCGGCGGCCGTCGCCCGCCTGCACCGCCGCCATGAAACGTTCGTCGGCCGCCAGTGTGGTCAGCAGCCAGAAGTCCCCCCAGACCTCCAGGCCCCAGGCGCGGCGCATGGCGCGCGAGGCGGCGGTCCACACCGGCTCTGAGAGGTGTTCGAGCGGCGCGATGAAATGCAGTTCGCCGTCGGTACCGGGCGTGCGGGCCACGGCGCGCTGGTACTCGGCCTGCTCTCGCGGGCCTATGGTTTCCCAGGTTTCGGCGGCGCAGTAGCGGGCCGGCAGGGCGCTGAAGGTGTCGCGGCAGCGGGTGGGGCGGGCGTCATAGCGGCTGCACCCGCCCGTGCTGCGGTCCAGGATGGGGCAAAAGCCCACCTGCAGGCGGTGGCGGCGCACGTATTCTTCCTCGTCTGGGGCGGTGCGCGCGTTGGCCACCGCCGCGCGGGCGTGGGCTTCGACTGCGCGGGCCAGTTCCGCGTCCAGAGTGGCGGCCATGATCCGGGCCTCGGCCAGGCTGACGCGAATGGGCATGGTGCAGCAGGCGGTGCAGCCGGCGCCGCAGTACACCTGCCCGCCGCGCTGGGCGTAGCCGTCCAGCCAGCTGCGGGCCTGCCGGCCATAGCGGGCGTAGGCGTGCTGAACCGCCGCCGTCACGGGGTCAGAGGAAGAAGCAGAACCGGTCATGCGGGGCAGGGTAGCGCGGGTATACTACGGCCAACGTGTTCCGACGCCCACGAACCCCCCAGCAGACGCCTGGCCCCACCGACGCGCGCGCGCCCGGGCCCAGCGAGAACACTGACGCCACCCGGGTTGTTGCCGACCTGCTGGCCCGCCCCACCCAGGAGGGCATTCTGGAAGGCGCACTGGCCCACGCCGCCACCCTGATGGGCGGTTCGGTACAGGGCTTTGCCGTCGTGCGCCGGGGTCAGGACCGGGTGGCCGCGGTGCTGGGCTACCCCAAGAGCCTGCTGGGGCTGTCGCTGGGGGGGCCCTGGGCCTCCATGCGCCCGCGGGTGCTGACCGACGGCGCCCGCGAACTGTACGAGGGCAGCCCCCCCGAGGCCGCGCCGCTGCTGGACGAGGCGGGCATGAAGGCCGTGACCCTGTCACTGGTGGTGCCGCTGACGGTGCGCGGACGCAACCTGGGCGCCCTGGTGCTGGACCGCACCAGCGAGGGCGGCCTGCCCCCCGCTGCCCAGGAGGCCGTGACCAAATGGGCGGCGGCCGTGGCCCCCCTGATGGGCGTGCTGGAGGGCCGCGAGGAGTGGCGCGCGGCCTCGCGCCAGCTGACCGGCGCCCTGGTTGAAGCTGTGGAAAGCGGGGAGTTTGACGCCCTGGGCCACGCCCAGGCCGTCACCGACCTGAGCCTGAAGTTGGGCAAGCTGGTGGGCCTGACCGAGCGCGAACAGGAAGAGTTGTGGTACGCCGCCATGCTGCACGACATCGGCAAGATTCACGGCGAGCAGGGCCACGCGCAGGTGGGGGCCAACTTCCTGCACGGCGTGCCGCACCTCGCCGAGGCCATGAAGGCGGTGCGCCACCACCACGAACGCTGGGACGGCCAGGGCGAACCCGACCGGCTGGCGGGCGAGGACATTCCGCTGTATGCCCGCATTCTGGCGGTGGCCAATCTGGCGGTGCGCATGGGCGGCCCCGACCGCGTAAAGGGGCAGGCGGGCAAGGCGCTGGACCCGCGTCTGGTGGCGCTGCTGGAGAAACTGCCGCAGTGACGGGGCTGGGCAACCCGGGCGCCCCGCACGGCCGCAGCACGCGTCAGTGGAGGCCACGTTGACCCTGCGCCCGGCCCCCACCGGCGACGCACCGGCCTCGCGCTTTCCGGTGCTCGAAGCCCGCTACGGGCCGCTGAGCCCTATGGATTCGGGCATGCAAAGCCGCGTGTATGCCACCGCCGACGGGCAGACGGTGGTGAAGGTGTACCGCAACCACCAGGGCGACCACCGCACCGAGGCCGCCAACATGCGCCGCGCGGGCCTGGGCCACTGGGTGGTGGAAGCCACCGAGGCTGACGGCGTGGAGGCCCTGGTGCTGCGCCGCTTTCCGGGCCGCCCCCTGCGCCGCCCGGATTTGCCCCGCGCGCTGGGCCCCCTGCGCCAGCAGCTGGCGGCGCTGCACCGCGAGCCCGCCGGCACCGTGAACTTAAGCCGCATTCACGAGCGCCTGCGCCGGTTTCGCAGCGCCCTGGCGGCCTACCCCCTGGGCGACCTGTTCGACGCCGTGGAGATTCCGCTGGAACGCGGCCTGCTGTCTGGCCCGGCGGCCTTCTGCCACCTGGACCTGTGGCACGACAACCTCCTGATTCACCCCGAGCGGGCCGAGGTGCTGATCATTGACTGGACCAAGGCCGCCCCCGACGACCCCCTGCGCGACCTCGCCCTGCTGAAAACCGGCACCCTGGATCTGCTGCCGCCCGACGAGAGCCTGCAGGCCGCGCTGACCTTCCTGCCGGACCACGCCCCCGCCACCCTCACGCGCTACCGCGCCTACCTTGCCATGACCACCCTGCACGACCTGTACTGGTTCCTGATGAACGAGCCCTACGAATTTGAAGGCCAGCGGGATGCCAAGGTGCCCCGGGCCCGGCACGCCCTGGCGCGGCTGCCCGCATAGTGCGCACCTTCGCTATGGTGTGGGCATGGTTACGGTTGTCTCTCACCCCCTGGTACAACACAAGCTGTCGGTTATGCGCGATGTGCGCACCGGCGTCAAGGAATTCCGCGAACTGGCCGGCGAACTGAGCCTGCTGCTGGCCTATGAAGCCATGCGCGACCTGGAACTGGCCCCCGAGCGCCTGAGCACGCCTCTGACGAGCGCCGACTTTCCCATGCTGAGCGGCAAGAAGCTGGCCCTGGTGGCCATTCTGCGCGCCGGGCTGGTCATGACCGACGCCATTACCCAGCTGGTGCCTGCCGCCAAGGTGGGCCACATCGGCCTGTACCGCGACCCCGAAACGCTGGCGCCCGTGGCCTACTACAACAAGCTGCCCGCCGACATTGCCGAGCGCCGCGTCTTTCTCACCGACCCCATGCTGGCCACGGGCGGCAGTGCCAGCGCCGCCATCGCCTTTCTGAAGGAGGCAGGGGCCACCACCATCAAGCTCATGTGTATCCTGGCGGCCCCCGAGGGCATCGCCGTCATTGAGCGCGACCACCCGGACGTGGAAATCGTGGTGGCGGCCGTGGACAGCCACCTCAACGACCACGGCTATATCGTGCCCGGGCTGGGCGACGCCGGGGACCGGATTTACGGCACAAAGTAAGCGCGGGGCAGGCCGGGTCTCCACGGGCCTGCCCCCCTTCTTCTGGTGGACGCCCGGAGCCGGCCTGAGCCGTTACACTTGGGGCCGTTTATGGACGCATTGCAGGCGCTGGCCGCACAGCTGGGGATCGCCGACCTTCGGGGCCGGGGCTTTCTCAGCGTACTGATCACCTTTATCACGGCGGGGCTGTTTACGTGGTTTTTTATTCCCCGCCTGCGCGCCTTTGCCATTCAGGCCGGCTGGGCGGATCAGCCCAACGAACGCCGCCTCAACAAAGAACCCCTGCCCAACGCGGGTGGGCTGGCCATCTACGGCGGCTTTCTGGTCAGCATCATCGTGGCATGGGCGCTGCGGCCCATCGCCGTGGACCTCGTGAATATTCAGGTGCTGGCGATTCTGCTGGGGGCCACGCTGCTGGTGCTGGTGGGCTTTATTGATGACCAGTACGGGCTTTCGCCGCTGTCCCGGCTGGTGGTACAGACCCTGGCGGCGGTGCTGCTGCTCGTCAACGACCTGCGGGTGGACCTGAACGCCATTCCGTTCATGCCGGCGCTGCCCGAACTGATCAACCAGCCGCTGAGTTCCCTGGTCACCATTCTGTGGGTGGTGGGCCTGACGAACGCCGTGAACCTCCTGGACGGCGTAGACGGCGTGGTGGGCGGCGTGGCCTTTGTGGCCAGCTTTGTGCTGCTGGCCACGGCCGCGCAGTTCCCCGACCGCGCGGCGGCGGTGGTGCTGCTGGCCGGGCTCTCGGGCGCCGCGCTGGGCTACCTGCGGCACAACTTCAACCCCAGCCGCATCATCATGGGCGACGCGGGCAGCACCCTGTTCGGCTACACGCTGGCAGCGGTGAGCCTGCTGGGCACCCTGAAGTTCAGCGCCGGGGCCAGCCTGCTGGTGCCCCTGATCGTCCTGGCGCTGCCGCTGCTCGACACCACGCAGGTGGTGATTGGCCGCCTGGCGCGCGGTATCCGCAACCCCCTGCGGCACCCCGACAAGACCCACATCCACCACCGCGTGCTGGCCCGCACCGCCAGCGCGCGGCGCACAGCCGTGATTCTGTGGCTGGTGGCGCTGGCCTGCGGCGCGGTCGGCATGTCCCTGCAGGGCCTGCGCCCGGGGGCCATTGGCGGCACCGTGCTCACGGCCGCGCTGTGCCTGTTTTTCGTCGCCTACCGCCGCATTCGCGCGCAGAACCTGGAAATCGCGCGGGAAGGAACCCCATGAAGCAGATTGTCCTGGCCTTCGGCACCCGCCCCGAGGCGACCAAGATGGCCCCGGTGTACACAGCCGTGCAGGCGCGCGGCGACCTGCGCCCCCAGATTCTCTCGACCGGGCAGCAGCGCCAGATGCTCGACGGCGCCCTGGCCGTCTTTGGCCTGACCCCCGACCGCGACCTGAACGTGATGACCGAGCGCCAGACCCTGGCCGACCTGACCGCCCGCATCGTGCCGCAGGCCGGCCGGGTGCTGCGCGAGATGGGCGCGGACATGGTGCTGGTGCACGGCGACACCACCACCTCGTTCTGCGTGGCGCTGGCCGCCTTCTATGAGGGCATCCCCGTGGGCCACGTGGAAGCCGGCCTGCGCAGCGGCAGCCTGAAAGAACCCTTCCCGGAAGAAGCCAACCGCCGCCTGACCGGTGTACTCTCCACCCTGGACTTCGCCCCCACCCCCGGCAGCCGCGCCAACCTGCAGCGCGAGGGCAAGGCAGATACCGGCATCTTCGTGACCGGCCAGACGGCCGTGGACGCGGTGCGCGAGGTGGCCGGGCGTGTGCCCCTGCGCCCCGAATGGCGCGCGCGGGTGCAGGCCGGCCAACCGCTGGTCACCGTGACCATGCACCGCCGCGAGAACCAGCCCATGATGCGCGAGATGGCGCAGGCCCTGGCCCGCGTGGCGCAGGTTCACCCGGACCACCACTTCATCTATCCGGTGCACCTCTCGCCCGCCGTGCAGGAGGCCGTGCGCCCGGTGCTGTCCGGCGTGCCCAACTTTGAGCTGACCGAGCCGCTGGACTACAGCGATATGGCGCCCCTGATGGCGGCGTCCCGGCTGCTGGCCACCGACAGCGGCGGCCTGCAGGAAGAGGGCGCCGCCCTGGGCGTGCCCGTCGCCGTGCTGCGCAACGTGACCGAGCGCCCTGAAGGGCTGGAGGCAGGCGTGCTGACCCTGGCGGGCAACGACCCGGCGCGCCTGGAAACCGTGCTGAACGGTCTGCTGGACAGTGAAGCCACCCTGACTGCCATGAAAACCGCGCGCAACCCCTACGGCGACGGCCACGCGGGGGCGCGCATCGCCTCGGCCATCGCGTGGCACTTTGGGCTGGCGGAGCGCCCCGCCGACTGGCGCTGAGGGCCAGTCCCTGGGGCCAGCCCACGCGGCCCCTGGGCTACACTGAGCCTCCATGCCTGCGTCTGATACGCCCCTGGCCCTGATCGGTTACGCCCCCCAGGCGGCGCGTGCCCTGCGCGACCTGGGGCTGGTGGCCGTTTCGGTGCCCACCGATGACCCCAGAAGTGTGCTGGACGCCTGCCGCGCCCTGCGCTTCACCGGGGCCCTGGTGCAGACCGCGCTGCAGGGCCCCGTCTTCGAGCACGTCACCGCCGACAGCGCTGCCCGGCGGGTGGGCCGGGTGGACGCTGTGGCCCTGACCGCTGGCCTGCACGGTACCTTTGCCAGTGCCGACGCCCTGACCGATGTGCTGCACGACAGCGGATACGCCTCGCGCGGGGCCAGCGCCGTGCTGCTGGGCCAGCACGCCAGCGACCTGGCGCTGGCCCTGCCACTGGCCCGCCTGGGCTTCACCGAACTGGGCGTGGTGGCCGCCAGCGCCCCCGACGCCGAGCGCGCCGCCCGCGACGTGCCGGCTGGCGTGCGGGTGTATCCCCTGAGCCGCCGAGACGCCAGCGTGGCCGATCTGGCAGGCCGCGCCGACCTGATTGTGCTGACGGCCGGTGAACTGCCCCACGGCCTCGTGCAGCCCTACCACACGGTCATTGACCTGACCGGCCACGCCAACGTGAGCGGCACGGGCGCCAGCAGCCTGGACCTGCGCCCCCTGCCCCTGCGCCGCCTGGCCCGCCAGCTGGCCCACGCCACCGGGCAGCGGTTTCACCCCCAGGAACTGGAAGGCGCGCTGCACGCGCTGGAATAGGGCTGTGGGAAAAGAGAAAAGCGTCGCCCCCTCCGCACTGTCGGGAGGGGGCGAACACTTGCGGCGCTTCTTGAGCGCCTACTGGGTGCTCCTGGGGTCCAGCACGTCGCGCAGGCCGTCGCCCAGCAGATTGAAGCCCAGCACCGTCAGGAAAATGGCCAGCCCCGGGAACACCATGGTCCACGGCGCGTCAATGTAGTACTGGCGGCTGTCGCTGATCATGGTGCCCCATTCCGGCAGGGGCGGCTGCGCGCCAATGCCCAGGAAGCCCAGGGCCGCCACCTCGATGGTTGCCGTGGCGATACTCAGGGCGCCCTGCACAATCAGCGGCGAGAGGCTGTTGGGCAGCACGTGCCGGAAGATCATGCGGCCCTGGCTGGCGCCCAGCGCCCCGGCGGCCTGCACGAATTCGCGTTCGCGCACCGAGAGCACCACGCCGCGGGCCAGTCGCAGATACACCGGCACCTGCACCAGCGACACCGCCAGCATGGCCGTCACCAGTTGCGGGCTGTTCAGGGCAAACAGCCGGTCCAGGCCCGCAATCAGCAGCGGCGGGTTATCGCTGGAAAAGATGCTGGCAAACCCGATGGCCAGCAGAATGCTGGGAAAGGCCAGCATCACGTCGGTCAGGTAGCCCAGCACCGAGTCCAGCCAGCCGCCAAAGTACCCGGCCAGCACCCCCAGCAGCGAGCCGATGACCAGCGCCAGGACCGTGCTGACCACGCCCACCTTCAGGCTGATGCGCGTGCCGTGCAGCACACGGGTCATGATGTCGCGGCCCAGATTGTCGGTGCCCAGCGGCGCGGCCCAGATGTTGACCTGACCGGTCACCGGGTCGGTGTAGGTTTCGGCCACCTCCTTGTTCCACAGCGCCGTCACGCTGGGGGGTTTCAGGGTCATGCGGTAATTACGGTCGGTGGTGGGGTCGTAGGGCTTGATGACGCTGGCAAAGACGGCCAGCAGCACGAAAACGGCCACGATGAGGGCGCCCACCTTGCCGGGCACGGAACGGCGGAAGCGCCGCCAGAAGATGCTGTCCGTTTTGCGCTTGGGAACGGGAACGGTTGCGGTTGTCATCTCTCCCAGCTCCTTTAGCTGTACTGAATGCGGGGGTCCAGCGCCGCATAGCTCAGGTCCACGATCAGGTTGGCCAGGCTGACCACCAGCGCCGCGAAAATCACGCCGCCCTGAATGATGGGATAGTCGCGCTGACTGATCGCGTCGTACACCCACGAGCCGATGCCGGGCCACGAGAAGATGGTCTCGGTCAACACGGCGCCGCCCAGCAGCGCGCCTGCCTGCAGGCCAATCACCGTCACGACCGGCAGCAGGGCGGTGCGCAGGGCGTGGCGCAGGGTCACGTTGCGGCTGGTCAGGCCCTTGGCGCGGGCGGTGCGCACGTAATCCTGCCCTAGCACGTCCAGCATGGAGGAGCGGGTAATCCGGGCAATGATGGCCAGCGGAATGCTGCCCAGCGCGATGGCCGGCAGAATCAGGTGGCGCAGGGCGTCCCAGGCGGCGGCCGGTTGCCCACGCAGCAGAGCGTCCAGAATATTGAAGCCCGTGATGGGCTGAATGTCATAGTCCGTGCCCAGGCGGCCACTGGGGGGCAGCCAGCCCAGCTTGACTGCAAAGAAATACGACAGCAGCAGGCCCAGCCAGAACACGGGCATGCTGACCCCCACCAGCGAAATGGTGGTGGCCAGGTTGTCCCACATGCTGTTGCGCCGCAGCGCCGCCACGATGCCGGCAGGCATGCCAATGAGCAGCGCAAACAGCAGCGCCGCGATGCTCAGCTCGGCGGTGGCGGGAAAGCGGGCCCTCAGGTCCTCCCAGACTGGAATGTTGCTTTTCAGGCCCGAGCCCAGGTCGCCCTGCAGCAGCGCGGCCATGTACTTGGGGTACTGGGCGTCTAAGGGATTGGCCGGATTGAAAAACCACGGCTTGTTCAGGCCCAGCTGCTCGCGCAGGGCCGCCGCCGCTTCTGGCGTGGCGCGCTCGCCCAGCATGGCGACCGCCGGGTCACCGGGAATGGAACGCACAAACACAAACACCACCAAGCTGATGCCCAGCATGACCAGCAGGGTCCGCAGCAGGCGGCGAATCAGGTAACTGCCCAAAGCAGACCTCCAGAGGGAAAGGGGGCGAGGAGAAAGGCGCGCCTGGAAAGAAGCTGTGGCACGGACGAACAGGAAAAGCAGTATTGGCGCACAGTGTAGCGGGAATCACACCTGGGGCGCCCAGACGCGGACCGCCCACTGTCCGACCAGCAAAGACCGCGCCCCAGACAGGAGGCGCGGTCGGTGGAAAGCGGCTGATACGGATTCCGTGCGTTTCCGTCACATCCGGGAAGAAGGGGGATGTTGCTCGCCTTCGGCGCTGTTCCAGTCCAACTCCCGGAACTCCGTCTCTTTTCCCTCTCCCTGCGGAAAGCGGCTTACTTCTTGCCGGTAATGGAAATGGTGTTGAACGCCTCGCTGCCCAGGGGGCTGGGAATCCAGCCACGGACGTAGGTGCGTGCGGCGGCCAGCGGGTTGGAGTGCACCATGGGAATGCGGTAGGCCGCGTTGTAGGTGATTTCGTGCAGCTGCTGGTACACCTTGGCCTTGGCGGCCTGGGTCGCGGCGGCGCGGCCCTGCTCCAGCAGGCTCTGCACGTTGGCCGGGTTCCAGTTGATGTCGTCCGAGGCGTTGGCGCCGTAGTAGGCCCCGTAGAAGTTGTCGGGGTCCCCGTAGTCGCCGGTCCAGCCGATCATGTACATGTCGAAGCCGGGTTCCTTGTTGCGCTCTTCCAGGTACTTGGCCCAGTCCTGCGTTTTCAGGTTCACCTTGATGCCAATGGCCGAGAGGTCAGCGGCAATCGCCTCGGCAATGGGCTTGGGCGTGGGGAAATAGGGGCGGCTGACGGGCATGTACCACAGGTCAATGGTAAAGCCGTTGGGGTAGCCGGCCTCGGCCAGCATGCGCTTGGCGGCCTGCGGGTCAAACTTGTAGTCGGCCGGGACCTTGGGGCTGTTGGCCCAGCTCATCACGGGCGGCAGGAAGCTGGCGTTGCTGACGCCCAGGCCGTTCCAGAAGGCGTCCACGATTTCCTTCTTGTTGATGGCCATGGAGATGGCCTGACGCACCTTGTCGTTTTTCAGGTACTGGTTGCGGTTGTTCAGCGCCACGAAGCCCACGTTGAACGAGGGGCGCTTGACGGCCACGAGGTTCTTGTCAGCCTGGATGTTTTTAAGGCTGTCGGGAGTCAGCTCGTTTGCAAAGTCAATGGTGCCGGCCTTCAGTTCGTTCAGGCGCTGGCTGGCATCCTTGATGTTGCGGATGACGAGCTGATCCACCTTGGCCTTTTCGCCCCAGTACAGCTTGTTGGGCAGCAGGGTCACGCGGTCGCCGGTGCGCCAGCTCTGGAAGATGAAGGGGCCGGTGCCCACGGGCTTGCTGGCCGGGGTGCCGTACTTGGCGCCTTCCTTGCGGATGGCCGCCGGGCTGGCAATGCCGAAGTACCCGGCCGCCAGCACGTTGGGCAGAATGGAAGACGGCTTGTTCAGTTCCACGCGAACGGTGGAATCGTTCACCTTGACGATGTTCTTGATGACGGCCGTGGCGTCGCCCTTGTAGCCGCCCAGCAGCTCGCCCATGATTTCAAAGGTGCGGCCCTGGTCGCGGAAGCCGTAGGGGTGCGCCTTGTCCCACCAGCGGCCCAGGTTGAACACCACGGCGTCCGCGTTAAACGGGGTGCCGTCGTGGAAGCGCACACCCTTGCGCAGCGTGAAGGTCCACTGGGTGTTGTTGGCGTTGGGCGTCCACTTGGTGGCCAGGCCCGGAATGAGGTCCGTGGTGCCGTTCTTGAAGTCCACCAGGGTGTCGTAAATCTGGCGCTGCACAAGAATGGAAATGCCGTCGGTGATGTTGCCGGATTCCAGGCTGACGGGTTCACCGTTCCCGCCGAACACCAGGGTCGCGGCGGAAGCGCCGCTGAGGGTCGAGAGCAGGGCAGTCAGAAGCAGTTTCTTCATGGAACCTCCGTCACGGGCCAGTGTCTGCGGGTGCCCCTGGCATCCGCCCACACGCCGTGATGAAAAACAGTCAAACGTGCGTTCAGGGTAGGGGCCGCCCTGTAGGGTGTCAAGCGCGCGCCTTCTGTCTGTTCACGGTCTCGGGACCGCCGGGCCCCCGGCGCGCTGGATTTCGCGTGGCCCTTGGGCGCTCACCCGGATCACGCGCCGGAGGGTCATACGGATTCCGTTCATTTCCGTAACATCCGGGAAAGAGCCGGATGTTCCTCCAATTCCCGGAAATCCGCATCTTTTCCTGCTCCCTTCGGTCGAAAAAATTCCGTAACTCGTTACGGAATTTTTCGGAACCCGTATCAGTTGCGGGCTTTCCCCCCGAGGCTGGCCCCCCCTGGCCCCCGCCTGCCGTACGCTGCAAGCTGTGACCCCTTTGCCCCTGCCCGGCGAACTGCTGATGGTGGACATCCCCGGCCCTGGCCTGGACGACGACACCGCCGCCCACCTGAAGCGGCACGGCATCCGCAGCGTGTGCCTGTTCGGCAAGAACATACAGAGTGAGGCGCAGCTGCGCGCCCTGTGCGCCGATCTGCGCGCGGTGATGGGCGACCGTGCCCTGATCGCCATGGACCACGAGGGGGGCGCCATCCTGCGCCCGGCCTTCTGGCCCTTTGCCCCGGCGGCCATGGGCCTGGGGGCCGCTGACGACCCCGCCCTGACGCAGACCGTGAACGCGGCCCTGGCCCGGCAACTGCGCCGGGTGGGGCTCAACTGGAACTTTGCCCCGGTGCTGGACGTGAACGTGAACCCAGCCAATCCGGTGATTGGCGAGCGGGCGTTTGGCGACGACCCGGCGGCGGTCACCCGGCATGGCCGCGCGGCGCTGCGGGGCCACGCCGGGGCCGGGGTGGCCGCCTGCGTGAAGCACTTTCCCGGTCACGGCGACACGGTCCTGGACAGCCACCTCGCCCTACCCACCGTGCACAAGACCCGCGCCGAACTGGACGCCACCGAACTGGCCCCCTTCCGCGCCCTGCTGCCGGAAGCCCCGGCCCTCATGACTGCCCACATCGTGTATCCCGCCCTGGACCCCGAGCGGCCCGCCACCCTGTCGCGGACCATCCTGACCGACCTGCTGCGCCGCGACTGGGGCTATGACGGCGTGATTGTGACCGATTCCATGGGCATGCAGGCCATAGATGGGCATTACGGGCGCGGCGAGGCGGCGGTGCTGGCCCTGAGCGCCGGCGCCGATCTGGTGATGGCCCTGGGCCGCCGTGAAGCGCAGGACGCCACCCTGGCGGCGGTAGACGGGGCCCTGGCGGGTGGCCGCCTGGACCCCGCGCAGATGGCCGCCAGCCGGGAACGCCTGCGCGCGCTGGCCCAGGCGTTCCCGGCCCAGGCTGTGCCCACGCCTGACCCCGCCGCCGACGCCGCGCTGTTCTCCCACGCCTGGGCGGCTGGCCTCACCGCCTACCGCACGCCCCAGCCCCCGCCGCCCGGCTCGCGCGTTCTGCTGGTCGCGTGGCGCGCCCCCGAGCGCCACAACGTCAGCGAGGCCGGCGCCGACGCCGAGACTCTGGCCCGTGAACTGGGGCAGGTCTACGACGTGGCGCTGCACCCCTTCGAGCGCCCCGAGGACCTGGACTGGGCTGCGCTGCGGGCCGCTGGCCGGCCAGTGATTCTGGCCACCACCGCCCGCCACCGCTCGCCCGCTCTGGTGGGTGTGACGCCGGATCTGCACCTCGCGCTGTACAACCCCTACGCCGCGCTGGATGTGGACGCTCCGGCCCTGATCACCTACGGCTTTCGCCCGGAAGCGCGCCGGGCCCTGCTGGCATGCCTGCGCGGCGAGCAGGCCGCCGGTGGGAAAGCACCGTTCTGACAGGCCGGGACGTGAAGGCGCCCTTCTGCCCCGTTCACGTCCCGGCCTGTCCGCTCACCTACGCTCGCGCCATGAAGATTTCACCGTTCATGCCCCTGGAACCCATTCTGGACCGCATGGGCGCCCAGACCACCACCGACCGCGAGGCCCTCATCATGCGCGAGCTTCTGAGTGAGGCCCACGGTGGCCATGCCCTTGATGAGCTGCCCGAAGAGGAATGGCTGCGCCTGATGGGCCTGATGGAGCAGCGCAAACTGCAGGCCGACCCCGGCATGAAATAAAGGGCCGCAGACTGCCCTCAGCGCAGTTCCAGCCCGTTCATCGCCTCAATCAGTTTCAGCGCGGCGGTGTGATCGGCTTCTGGGCCCACCACGCCCGCCGCCCCGCGCATCAGGGCCGCCACCTGCGCCAGCACGGGCGCACTGCCCTTCACCGTGGCGGTCAGTTCGGCGGCAATGCCGGCGTCCTTGGCCAGCAGACCCAGGGCGAAGGTGGCCGGAAATTCACGGCTCAGCACCCGCTGCCCGATCAGGTTCTCGGAGGCGTTGCTGCGCCCACTGCTGGCGTTGATCACATTCAGGGCCGCGCCCAGGTCCACCCCCGCGCGCCCCAGCACCGCCAGTCCCTCGCCCGCCGCCCACAGGTTCACGGCCAGCAGGGCGTTGTTCACCGCCTTCACGGCAAAGCCTGTGCCGCTGCCCCCCACATGTACCACCTTGCCCGCAAAGGCCAGTTCGCCTTCTACACGCCGCAGGGCCGCCTCGTCCCCACCCACCATGACGGTCAGGGTACCTGCCTGCGCGCCGTTCGTGCCGCCGCTGACCGGGGCGTCCAGAAAGGTCACACCCACTTCGGCCAGCAGGGCACGCTGCCTCGCCGCCGCTTCCGGGTGCCCACTGGTGCAGTCCACCCACACGGTGCCGGGCCGCAGGTGAGGCTGCAGCGCAGCCAGCACCTCGTCCACCTCGGCGCTGGTGGGCAGGCAGGTCAGCAGCACGTCGGCCTGGGCCGCGGCCCCCAGGTCCACGGCCTCGCTGCCGTGCCGGGCGGCGTGGTCGGCGGCGCGCGCGGCCGTGCGGTTCCACACCAGTGCGCGCCCCCCCTGCGCCGAGGCCCGCCGTGCCAGATGTGCTGCCATGGGAAAGCCCATCGCGCCCAGTCCCAGAAATGCCGTGGTCGTCATGCCCGCAGGCTACGGCATGGCGCGGGAACAGGCGGTCGGTTCGCCGCCTTCAGGGCTCGCCCCCGGGCAGGCGCAACTCGTGGCCCTCACTTCCAAAGCGCTCACGCAGAAACCGGCCCTGGGTCAGCAGGCGGTCGGCGGCGGCGTGGTCGCGCCTGACAGCCTCGCGCACGCCGTCGTCCAGCAGGGTCAGCTGTTCGTGCAGCAGCACCTCGGCAGGCTGGCCCTGGCGCAGCAGGGTCCCCCGCGCTTCCGGGGTCAGGTGCAGGTAGGCGCGCAGCGTCTCGGGCAGATAGTGCTCGCGCGTCTGGGTCAGCAGGAAACTGGTGCGGGCGTCGCTGCCCTCGGCCCCCAGGGCGTCGGCCACCCGGCACAGCAGCGCCCACGCCTGGGCGCGGGCCGGTTCGGGCAGGCGCAGCGCCAGCGTCTCGGCGGCGTCGGGGATGGGGGCGGGCAGGGCAGGGGCCGCCCCCGGCTCCGGCCGGGCCGGGCGGCCTCCCGGCGGCAGCGCCCGCCCCCGCTTCGTGGTGTTGTCCACGTACACGATGCCCATAACCCCGGCAAAAATCACCATCAGAATCAGCACGGCGGTCATGGGCTCAGTTGCCGCTCTTCGGCTTGGTCAGGTTTGCCACGTCCAGCAGAAAGTTGCCGTCGCTGGGCAGCATGACGGTCTGAATCCCGGGGGCCAGCTTCTCGGCCACCGTCAGCTGAATCAGTTGCGGGTTCTCGCGCAGGGCCCGTCCGCGCAGCGACAGCGCCTCGGCCTCCCCGCGCGCCTTGGCCACCGACGCCTTGGCTGCGCCCTCGGCCTCCACCACAGCCCGCTGGGCGCTGATGTTGGCCTGCTGCAGCCGGTTTCTCTCCACCGCCACCTGCTGCTCGGCCGCCTGCTTTTGCTCAATGGCCTTGGCGATGCTGTCCGGAATACGCAGTTCACGCAGCAGCACGCTGTCCAGGACCAGATTGTTGCGCTCGAACACCTGCCGCAGCGCGCCCGTGATGCTGGCTTCTACCGCCCGGCGTTCGGTGCTGATGATGTCGGCCGCGCTGAACTGACCAATCGAGTCGCGCACCTTGCTGCGCACCTGCGGGCGAATCACGGTCTGCAGGTAGTTGCGCCCCAGTTCCTTGTGCAGAATGGCCGCCTTGTTCCGGTCAATACGAAACTGCACCGTCACGTCCGCCGTGATGTCCAGGCCCTCCTTGCTGCGCGCCCGGATGGCCCCCTCGTCCCCGTCGCTGACCGTGTGGGCCAGCGTCACCTCCTGCAGGCGGGCGTCGTAGAGGTTCACCCGGTCTACAAACGGCACCAGAAAATGAATGCCTTCTTGCAGCACCCCGCTCTTGACGCCGCTCAGGGCACTGAACACCACGCCCACGTAGCCGGCCGGAATGATCTTCACGCTCTGGCCCACCAGCAGCGCGGCGGCCAGCAGGCCGCCTATGGTCAGAGCCACCCGCCGGCTGGGGGGGCGCACCTGCAGCGGCGTGCCTGGGCGGGCCTTGGCCTTCACGTCTTGGTCGGTCATGCCCCCTGCTACGGTGTGGCGCGCTCGCCCGTTCCCGCTCCGGCCGTCTGGGCTTCGCGCAGATAGAACCACTGCCCGCCCTCCTGCTGGAACACGCTGCGCTCGCGGAAGCTGTAGCGTTCGCCGTCAGGCAGCTTCAGCTGCGCCGTGAATTCCACCTCGTCGCCCCCGGCGCGGTGAATGCGCAGCCCCACGTAGCGGGTGCCCGGCTGCAGCGTCAGGGTGCCCGGGCGCGTATCTGGGTGCCAGGTGCGCAGCACATAGCCGGCGTCTCCCAGCGCGTAGGCGCAGTAGCGCGAGCGCATCAGCGCTTCGGGGGTCTGGGCCCACCCGCCTGCGTGCAGCGGCGAGCAGCAGTGCGCGTAACTGCGCCCGGAGCCACACGGGCACGACTTGAACGGGGGATACACCAGCGCCATGCGCCCACCCTAGAGCATTTCCCGCAGGGGGCTTTGCGGGCGCGGGCGACGCCCCGGCTGCATAATCAGAAGCCATGACGGCGCCCGCACCCATCACCTCCCTGCAAAATCCGCAGATCAAGCGGCTGGTGCGTCTGCGCGAGCGGCGCGAACGCGAACGCAGCGGCACCATCCTGATCGAGGGCGCGCGCGAACTGGCCCGGGCCCTGCACGCCGGGCTGGCCCCCGAGGCTGTGTTTTCCTGCCCGGCTCTGCACAGCCCCGAGGCCGCCGCCCTGGCCCCCACCCTGGGCCTGGTGACCGAACTGAGCCGCGCCGCCTTTGAAAAAGTGAGCGCCCGGGAAAACCCCGATGGCCTGCTGGCCCTGGCGCCCACTCCGCACCCTGCCCTGCCCGAGCCCGGCCCCCAGGCGGTCACCGTGGTGCTGCACGGCCTGGAAAAGCCCGGCAACGTGGGCGCCATCCTGCGCAGCGCCGACGCGGCCGGGGCACACGGCATCCTGGTGCTGGGCCGGGGCGCCGATCCCTACGGCCCCAACGTGATCCGGGCCTCGCAGGGCAGCGTCTTTGCCCTGCCGGTGGCCGTGATGACCGAGGCCGACGCCCTGGCGTGGCTCTCGGCGCGCGGCTTTACCACCTTCGCCTGTACCCCGGACGCCCCGCGCACCTACTGGGACGCGCCCCTGACCGGCCGCGTGGCCCTGCTGCTGGGCACCGAGCACCAGGGCCTGCCCGTGGAGTGGCGCGGCGCCGACCACGCCCTGAGCATTCCCATGCAGGGCCGGGGCGCCGATTCCCTGAACGTGGCCACCGCCGCCGCCCTGATGCTCTACGAATGCGTCCGCCAGCGCCGCGTGCAAGGGAAGGCCATATGAGCGACCCCTACCGCGACTGGCTGAAAGCCCGCCTGAGTGTGGAACTGGGCGTGCGTGAGGCCGAGCAGGCCGTGCAGGGCGCCATTCAGCGCCGGGGCTGGCCCGCCATGCGCACCCTGGGCCCCCGCGACGTGGTGGCGGTGTTGCAGGACGTGTACGCCCTGATGCAGGGCACCTACGGCGACGCCCGCGCCGACAAGTGGCTGGAAAGCACCACCCTGGACCTCGCGCGCTTTGCCGAGACGGTGCCGGTGCCGGCCCAGCCCACCCCCGGGCCCATCGCGCCGGCCCCGGGCCCGGTGAAATGGGGCCGGCGCGCCCACGACCTGCCGCTGCTGCTGGCCCGCTCGCACGCCGAGATTGCCGGGCGCAGCCTCTCGGCCATTCGCCAGAACCCGGACCTGCGCGCACTGGAACGCGCCGCCGAGTGGGACGTGCAGGCCACCCAGGCCGAGGTGCGGCGCTGGGAAACCGAGGAGATGCTGAGCAAGCTGCGCGCCGACCACGCCCGCGTGGAGGTGGCCGATCAGGTGGCGGCGGCCGTGGCCCAGAGCGAACTGCTGCAGCTGAATGTGGCCGAACTGGAAGAGGCGTCGCGCGCCGGGCAGCCGGTGGCCGGACAGCTGGCCCACACCCGCCTGATGGCCAGCCAGACCGCCGCCTTTCTGGACGCCTTTACGCCCCTGATTGACCTGGGCGACGCCGACACCCCGCTGACCATGCTGGACATTGATCTGAACACGGCCCGCTTCTCGCTGGGCGTGCCGCTGCACCCCAACGTGCTGCGCGCCCGCCACACCCTGAACTACGCGCTGTGGCAATCCGGCGAAGCCGGGGAGAGTGCGCCCCAGGTGGCCCAGGCGCAGCGCGCCCTGCACGCCGCCCAGCAGGAAGCCCAGGCCCAGCTGGACGCCACCCTGGGGGCCGCCCGCGCCCATCAGGTTGCCCTGCGCGACCTGGCCGCCAAGGTCGAGATCCTGGAGCGGCGTGCCCTGCAGGTCTCGCAGCTGGGCGCCGACGACCTGAGCCTCGCGCGCGTGCGCCTGGAATGGCGCCAGACCCGCAGCGCCGCGCGCGTGCAGGCGCACCGCCTGGAAGAAGCGGTGCGCCTGCTTGAAGCGCTGGTCAGCGAGGGCTGGGGCTCAGGCTGAGCGGCGCCCGCCGGGCTCGCCCGGGCCCGGCACCCGCACAATCGTGACCATGTACCGGCCCAGCGCCTGAATGGCCGAGTAAAAGCGGTCAAAATCCACCGGCTTGACCACGTAACTGGCGGCAAAGGCCTCGTAGGAGCGCAGAATGTCTTCCTCGGCCTCGCTGGTGGTCAGCATGATCACCGGAATGGTCATCAGCTGGGGGTCGCGCTTGATCTCGCGCAGGAATTCCAGACCGTTCATGCGGGGCATGTTGATGTCCAGCAGAATCACATCGGGCCGGGGCATGGCGCCGGGCGTGCGCAGACGTTCCAGCGCCTCGACGCCGTCGCGGGCCACAGACAGCTCGTTGGTAATCCCCGCCTCGGCAAAGGCTTCCTGGGTGAGCAGGATGTCCGGCTCGCTGTCTTCGACCAGAAGAATCTGGATGGCGGTGGGGGAGGGGAAGGGGGCGTGCGTCATGGGTAGGAACCTCAGAGAAAGACTTGGGCGAAGCGCGGGGCGCTTCTGTCTTTCGTAGTGTGGCAGCGCCCTCTGAGCCCTGGCCCCAGCCGGGCTTTAGGCTCCGGCGACATGCCCTTGAGGCACCCTTGAAGCCTTCGTCAGCTTGCGCCACTTCCCATAGGCTCAGAGCCCATGACCACGCCTCCCCTGAACGTGCTGCAGTACGCCCTGGTGGGCGGCGCCGCTTTTCGCCGCCCCGACGACCTGCTTGCTGGCCTCACCTGGGCCGAGGCCACGCGGTCTGTGCCGGGCGCACCCTACACACTGGCCGAACTGCTGTTTCATCTCGCAGTCACCAGCCGCGCCAGCCTGGACCTCGCCTCTGGGCGTGCCCAGAGCTGGCCTGGGGAACTGAGTGTCTGGCCCACTGAAGCCCTGACCGAGGCCCAGCTGGCCCAGATCGTCACCGACCTGCAGGTGGCCCTGGCCGAGGCCCAGGTGCTGGCCCAGGACCCCTCTGGCCGCGCCCGCGACGTGCTGACCGATCTGGCCGCGCACAGTGCCTATCACTGGGGACAGGTGGCCCTGCTGCGCCGCCTGCACGGCACCCTGCCGCCCCCAGTGGTAGGCGCCAGCTCCACCAGTTCAACAAACGTCTGTTAGCCTGCGCCCCATGACCTGGCATCAAGAGCGGCAACTGGGCGACGTGCGCGTGCATTCCCTGACCGACGGGCAGTTTCGTCTGGACGGCGGCGCCATGTTTGGCAGCGTGCCCAAAGTCCTGTGGGACCGCGTGGCCCCCGCCGACGACCTCAACCGCATCCGGCTGCGCATCAACCCGCTGCTGATTCAGCTGGGAGACGAGAACATTCTGGTGGAAACCGGCTTCTGGGACCAGGGCGGCGAGAAGTTTGAAGGCATGTACGCCCTGGAGCGCGATGAAACGGTGTTCCGGGGCCTGGACGCCCTGGGCCTGGGCCCCGGGGACATTCACCTTGTCATCAACACCCACCTGCACTTTGACCACGCCGGGCGCAACGTGACCCTGACGGGCGAGCCCACCTTTCCGAACGCCCGCTACGTGGTGCAGGCGCAGGAGCTGCGTGACGCCCGCCACACCCACGAGCGCAACCGCGCCAGCTACGTTCCGGCCACCATTGACCCCATTGCCGACGCGGGCCTGTTTGAGGTGGTGGACGGCGAACACGAACTGCGCCCCGGTCTGAGCGTGCTGCCCCTGCCCGGCCACAACCTGGGCCAGCAGGGCGTGGTGCTGCGCGCAGGCGGGCAGATGCTGGTGTACGTGGCCGACCTGATTCCTACCCTGGCCCACGCGCCCACGCCGTACATCATGGGCTACGACCTGTACCCCGTGACCACCCTGGAAACCCGCAAACAGTACCTGGGCCAGTGGTTTGAAGAGGGCGCGCTGATCTGCACCCCCCACGACCCCGACGCGGCCTTTGCGAAGTTGCGGGCGAATCCGAAGGGGGGCTTTGTGCTCGAAGGAGTGTAGGACGTGGGGTGTGGGAGGTAGGGCCAGGAGTGCCCAAATTCCACACCCCCCTACGCCGGATGCAGCCCTGCAAACTCCAGACCCATCGTCTCCGGCCAGTCGAGGGCGACATTCAGGCTCTGAATGGCGTGGCCCGCTGTGCCCTTGACCAGATTGTCAATCGCGCTCATCAGGACCACGCGGCCAGTGTCCATGTCCATTTCAAAGCCCAGGTCGCAGTAGTTGGTGCCGTCCAGCAGCATGGGATCGGGGTAGCGGTGGATGCCCTTGGCCACCTTCACAATGCGGATAAACGGCTCCTGGCTGTAGACCTCGCGGTAGGCGCTCCAGACGTCGCGGTCGCTGTAGCCATCGGGAATCCAGGCGTGGGCCGTGGTCAGGATGCCGCGCACGCGCGGGGTAGAAATGGCGGTCAGGTGCAGTGGAAAGTGCCCGGGCAACTCCTGCTGCGCCTCGGCGGTGTGGCGGTGGCCCACAGGCTTGTACACGCGCAGGCTGCCCGCGCGCTCCGGGTGATGGCTGCTGTCCGTGGCGCTGGCGCCCGCCGCACTGGACCCCACCAGCCCGGTGGCAATGATGTCCCTGGGCAGCAGTACCCCCAGTTTCAGCAGCGGATACAGAGCGAGGATCACGCTGGTGGCAAAGCACCCCGCGCAGGCAATCCGGGTGGCGCCGCGCAGCTCTTCCCGGCGCAGTTCCGGGTTGCCGTACACCCATTCATGCAGCCGCTCTGGCGTGGGATGGGGCTGGCCGTAGGTGGCCTGATACGTGGCCGGGTCCTTCAACCGGAAATCTGCCGACAGGTCCACGATCACCTGCGCCTTGCCCTCAAACTCGGCCAGCCGCCCCGCCGCGTGCCCGTGTGGCAGCGCCAGCACCAGAATGTCGGCCTCCTCCAGCTCGGCGGCCCGGCGGAACTTGAGGTTGGTGCGCCCGCGCAGGTTGGGGTGAACCAGACCCACGGGGGTGCCTGCCTGGCGTTCGCTGGTCACCTGCGTGACCCTCAGCTGCGGGTGCCCCAGCGCCAGGCGCAGGAATTCGCCCCCCGCATAGCCGCTGCCGCCCACAATGGCGACTGTTTTCTGCTCATGCATGTTCATCGCCCCGCAGCATAGCTGAAGCCAGTGGGCCTTCCAAGTGAGAACCAATGCAGCCGGTTCTTCTGCCAAACGAAAAGCCGCCCCGGGGGTGGGGCGGCAGGCGAAGAAGGGCGGTGTTCAGGCCTTGGCTGGCATGCCCGTCTTGCGGCGCTGCTTCCATTCTTCCAGGAAGACCACCAGCGGCGAGACGATGTACATGCTGGAGTACGTGCCCACCAGGATGCCCACGAGCAGCACGAACGCGAAGTCGCGCAGCACCGGCCCGCCGAAAATCAGCAGGGTCAGCAGCGGCAGCATGGTGCACACCGAGGTCATCAGGGTGCGCGAGAGCGTCTGGTTGATGCTGGCATTCACAATCTCGCGGTAGGACTTGCCCCGCATCTCCTTGAGGTTCTCGCGGATGCGGTCCGAGACGATAATCGAGTCGTTGAGCGAGTAACCGATCAGGGTGAGCAGCGCGGCCACGCTGGCAATGGAGAATTCCAGGTTCAGCAGCGTGTACAGGCCCAGCACGATGCCCACGTCGTGCGCCACGGCCAGCACGCTGCCGATGCCCATGGTCAGGTCGAAACGGAAGGCCACGTACACCAGAATCAGGCCCAGGCCCAGCAGCATGGCGTAGATGGTCTTCTCGGTCAGCTCGCGGCCCACGGTGGGGCCCACGGTCTCAAAGGACTGCACCTCACCCTGCGGCAGCGCGGTGATGCCGGCCGACAGGCGCTTGATCTGATCGGTGCCCAGTTCCGGCACCTTCACGGTGTAGGCCGCGCCCTCGATCCCGGGCACCACCACGCGCTGAATGGTCGCGTTCTGCGCCGTCACCTGGGCCACGCCCGCGCCTGTGACGGCGGCGCGCACCTGTTCAGTGGTGGTGGCGGCGCTGGTTTTCACGGTCAGGGTGGTGCCGCTGGTGAAGTCCACGCCAAAGTTCAGGCCCTTGGTCAGCAGCAGAGCGCCGCCGCCGATGGCCAGCAGCACGCTCAGCGTGGAAATGATCGGCGCCGGCTTGATGAAGTCAAAACGCGGCTCGCGGAACCACTGCGGCGCGCTCATGTTGGGCCGGCGCTGCGCCAGCCACTGGATAAACCACTTGCCGAATACCAGGTTCGAGAAGGTGGAGGCCACCACGCCAATCATCAGCGTGACCGCAAAGCCCTTCACGGCGCCCGTGGAGTAGTTGTACAGCGCCAGCGCCGAGAGCAGCTGCGCGGTGTTCACGTCCAGAATGGCCGACGTGGAGTGGTTGTAGCCCCCGCCAATGGCATTCTTGATGCCCTTACCCCGGCGCAGCTCTTCCTTGATGCGCTCGAAGGACAGCACGTTGCCGTCCACCGCGCCGCCGATGGTCAGCACCAGCCCCGCGATGCCCGGCAGGGTGAGTGTGGCGCCGAAGCCTGCCAGCAGGCCCAGGATGATGATGGCCGAGAAGATCAGGCCCAGCGCGGCCACCAGACCGAACCAGAAGCCGTAGTACACGAACAGCAGCACAAAGATCAGCGCAATCCCCGCCAGCGAGGCCAGCGCGCCGCTGCGAATGGCGTCGGCGCCCAGGGTGGGCCCAATCGAGCGCTCGGCCTCGGTGCGGATCTTGATGGGCAGCGCGCCTGACTTGAGCACCAGGGCGAGCTGATTGGATTCCTCGGCGCTGAAGTTGCCGGTGATCTGCACGTCGCGGAAGAGGCGCTGCTGAATGGTGGCCACCGACTGAATCTGGTCGTCCAGCACCACGGCCATCAGCTTGCCCACGTTCTTGCCGGTGAAATCGCCAAAGGTCTGCGCGCCCTTGTCGGTGTTCTGGAAGGTCACCACCCAGCGCCCCGACTGCGGATCGGTGGCGGCCTGCGCGTCCCGGATGACCTCACCGGTGGCCTGCACCGGCCCCAGCTGCGCCAGCGTGTAGCCCCCGCTGCGCGGGTTGCGCTGCAAGAGCGCCTGATCCGGCTGCACGCCGTCTTGCACGATGCGGAATTCCAGCCGCGCCGTCTGCTTGATGATGGTGCGCGCCCGGTCCTGCACGGCGGGGGTGGCGCCCGGGATCTCCACGACCACGCGCTTGCCGCCTGCAATGGTCACGGTGGGCTCGGCCACGCCCAGGGCGTTGATGCGGTTCTCGATGACCGTTTTCACGCGGTCGAGTTCTTCACGGGTGGCCGCGCCACTCTCCGGGGCCAGCTCAATGCGCAGGCCGCCCTTGAGGTCCAGCCCCAGCGTCATGAACTGAAACTTGTCGTCCCACAGGCTCCACAGGTTGTCCTGGTGCTCCCAGGGACGCCAGATGTACAGCAGGCTGGCCAGCAGGGTCAGCACGAGCAGCAGGCCCGTCCAGGGGTTGGGCCGGCTGGCGGTGGGGGCGCGTTTGGCCGGGGGGCGGCGCCCATCTTTGTTGCGGTTATTGCCGTAGGTCACAGAAAAAACTCCAGAAGGGTCAGACCAGAGTGGTCAGAGAAGAGACGAGGCGGTGAAGGGGGCACAAAGCCCGGAGCGGCCAAGCAGGTGGGGCGCTACCCGCCGTCGGTCTGGCGGCGGCCCAGTTCGCTCAGCCCGGGGCGGCGCGCGGGCATGTCCCAGACCGGCGCTGCTGGCGCGGGCGCCGGTGGCACTGGTGGCAACCACACCGGCTCCGGCGGCGTGCCGGCGGTCATGGGCACCGGCGCCCCGGGTGCGGGGGCCGGGCGCAGTTCGGGCAGGGCAGAGGTCACGCGCCCGGCCGCGCTCAGGCCGCCGCTGTCGGGGGGCGGCGGCGGCGCCGCCCCCAGCAGCACCGCCAGCAGGGACAGCAGCGAGACAACCCCGGGCCACGCGCGCGCCGCCGGGCGCCACGTGCTCAGAAAGGTCATCGGGTCTCGCAAGGCGACCCAGGATAGCGCAACGGGCCTTTAGCCGCGACTTAACCGCCCAGCTGCACACTGCGCCCGTGGTGAACCGCCCAGGGCCACCACAGCCGCTCTTGTTGATTCCCCCTCTCTTCCTGTGCCAAGGAGCCTGACATGAAACGAATTCCCCTGATCGCCCTCGCTGCCCTGCCCCTGACCGCTGGCCTGGTCCTGGCCGGCAGCGGGAGCACTGCCCAGACCCCGCCGACGTCCCAGAGCACCCAGTCGGCCCCTGCGCCGCGCACTGCGTCCGGCACGGCGTACCACACCGTTTTTCTGCAGAAGCTGGCCGCGCAGCTGGGCATCACAGCGGAGAAGCTGCAGGCCGCCGCTGTAGCCGCCGGCAACGCCACCATTGACCAGGCCGTGAAAGCCGGCGATCTGCCCAGTGACCACGCCGCCGAGATGAAGCGCCACCTCCAGGAGCGCCCCCTGGGCTTTGGTGGGCGGGGCTTCGGTGGGCCCGGCGGCCGGGGCATGCGCGGCCACGACCATGATCACGGCCCGCGCGGCGCCCTGCCCGGCACCCAGGGGCAGGCGGCCCCCATCACCCAGTCCCCCAGCGGCACGTAGCGCCCTGACCAAACAGGAGAGCGGCGGCGGGGCACAAGCCCTTTGCCGCTGCTCTCCTGTTCCCGGCTGATACGGACTGCCGTCCATTTCCGTACCATCCGGGAAGAAGGGGGATGTTCCGCTCCTACGGAGCCTTTCAGGTCCAATTCCCGGAAATCCGCCTTCTTTCCTGCTCCCTCTGGTCGGAAAAGTTCCGCAACGTGTTACGGAACTTTTCGGAACCCGTATTACTTCAGCAGCTGCCGGCTGATCACCACACGCTGAATCTCGTTGGTGCCCTCGTAAATCTGATTGAGCTTGACGTCGCGCAGCAGCTTTTCCACGGGGTACTCGCCCACGTAGCCGTAGCCGCCGTGAATCTGAATGCCCTCGTTGGCGGCACTGAAGGCCATCTCGCTGCAGTAAGCCTTGGCAATGGCGCTTTCAAAGCCGTGCGGCAGGTCCTGGTCCACCAGCCACGCGGCCTTCTGGTACATCAGCCGCCCGGTTTCGATGCCCATGGCCATCTCCGCCAGCTTGAACTGAATGGCCTGAAAGGTGGCAATCGGCTTGCCGAACGCCTCGCGCTCCTTGGCGTACTTGATGCTCTCTTCCATGGCCCGCCGCGCAATGCCCACCGAGCCGGCGGCCACTGGAATACGGGTTTTGTCCAGCGTCTTCATGGCAATCTTGAAGCCGTCGCCCAGTCCGCCCAGCTGGTTGGCGCGCGGCACCCGCACGTTCTCGAACACCAGTTCACTGGTCAGAGAAGCGCGCTGGCCCATCTTGTGTTTAATCTTGTTCCACGAGAAGCCCGGCGCGTCCCTGGGCACCACCAGCGCCACAGTCGCCCGGTGCCCCCCCTGCTTGTCGGTGGTGGCGAAGACCACAGTGAAGTCAGCCAGCCCGCCGTTGGAAATCCACATCTTGGTGCCATTGAGCACCCACTCGTCGCCGTCCAGCACAGCGGTGGTGTGCATCCCGGCTGCGTCCGAGCCGTTGTTGGGCTCGCTCAGGGCAAAGGCAGCCAGCCCGGCCTTCTCGGTCAGCGGCCCCAGAAAGCGCTTCTGCTGCTCCTCGGTGCCGCCAATGAGCACCGGGGCAATGCCCAGCTCAGAGGCCATCAGGACGGTGTAGATGCCCATGCAGCCGTAGGCCAGTTCCTCGCCAATCAAGCACTCGTCGAACATGCCCAGGCCCAGGCCGCCCGCGTGCTCGGGAATGCTGGGGTTGAGCAGGCCCACTTCAAAGGCCTTTTCCACGACCTGCCAGGGCAGTTCTTCCTTCTGGTCGTACTCGGCGGCAATCGGAATGATCTCCTTGCGCGCAAAATCGCGGGCCAACTGCTGCAGCTGGCGTTGTTCATCGGACAGGGTGAAATCCATGCGAGGCTCCTTGCACGCGGCGCCCAGGCGCGGGCACCGGAGGGTTTGAACTGGGTTCAATCTATCAGGGAAGGGCCCGGGGCGGCAGCTGGCAAGGAGCCACAAAATTCACGTACAGGCAAAATCGTGAATCTCTTCACTTACTGACACTGAGAAAAGGGGCGGAGTCTAGTCCGCCCCCGGGTGGCTTACGCCTGGGGTTGCTGCATCTGGGGCACAAAGCCTTCCAGCGCCGCGTAGTCGTCCTGGAAGTGCATCAGCACGCCGCCAAACAGCGTGTCGAAGGTTTCCTGGGGCATCTCGGCCAGGGTGGGGTAGAAGCCCACGTACTCCAGCCACACATTGCCGTCGGCGTCAATGCTGCGGGCAAAGGCGCGCTCGCGGTTGCGGTCGTTGAGCATGTTCACAACTTCCGTGCGGCGTTCGGCGCCGTACTGCTTCTGGGTCACGCAGGTGATTTCCAGACGGCTGGTGTTGTTCGGGCCGTCGTTCACGCTGACCAGCACGGCCGCGTCGCCCATCTCGAAGCGCCAGCCCATGCGAATGAAGCGCTGGCCGTTGTTCTCTTCCATGTCCAGCTGGACTTCCTTGTCCTTCAGGTACTTCGCCAGGGTGTCCAGGGTCAGCAGCGCCGTTTCCATCGTCATTGAAACCATCCTCCTCGGTGGGTGAAGCACATCAGCAAATCGTCTGTCTGTGGTTGAAACCCGGCGCGATTCTAACACCCGCCCGGGGCCGGCTGGGGCTCAGGGCCGGCGCAGCACCGTCAGGGTGACGGGCGCCACGCCCTCACTCAGAATCCCCAGCGCGGCGGCTGCCTCGTCCGAGAGGTCAATAATTCGCGCGCTGTTGCCGAAGGGCCCCCGGTCATTGATCAGCACGTCCACTGTGCGCCCGGTGCGGGCATGGGTCACCCGCACCCAGGTGCCAAACGGCAGGGTCAGGTGCGCGGCGGTCATGACCGTGCGGCTGTCGCGCCGCCCGCCGTAGTACACCGCCTGCCCACGCTGAAATACCGCCGCCGGGGCCGGCGTGCTCTGTGCGCTGGCTGGCCGCGCCGGAATCTGGGCCACTGCGCTGCCTGCTGTGTTGAGCCCCGTTCCGGGCAGCTGCACCGTGGCCCCGGCCCGCAGGAGCCCGCCGCCCCCGTTCAGGGCCTGCAGGGCCGCCACGCTGACGCCGCTGCGCCGCGCGAGGCTCCACCACGTGTCGCCCGGCTGCACCCGGTAGGGCAGGGCCCCCGCCGCCCCCAGCAGCGCGCACGCCAGCAGCGCCGCCGCTCTCAAAGCCGCTCCTTCTCGCTGTGGCTCAGTACCTCGTACCCCTCGTCGGTCACCAGCACCAGATCCTCAATGCGCACGCCGCCCACCCCGGGCAGATACGCGCCGGGCTCAATGGTGATCACCATGCCTGAGCGCAGCACGTCCTCGCTGACCTTGCGCAGCCCGGGCCCTTCATGCACGTTCAGGCCAATGCCGTGGCCCAGCGAGTGCGCGAACGCCTCGCCCAGCCCATGCCCGGTCAGCAGGTCGCGCGCCAGTGTGTCCAGGTCGGCCGCCCGCACCCCGGGGCGCACGGCGGCCACCGCCGCTTCCTCGGCTTCCAGCACCGCGCGGTACACGCGGCGCAGTTCCTCGCCGGGTTCGCCCACCGCCACCGTGCGTGTCATGTCACTGTTGTAGCCGCGCAGGCGCGCGCCCATGTCCACCGTCACCAGCTCGCCGTCCCCGATGATGCGCGCTGAGGCCACCCCGTGCGGCATCGCCCCGCGCGGCCCGCTGGCCACGATCACGTCAAACGCCACGGTGGCCCCCGCCCGGCGCAGCCGCGTTTCAATCTCAATGGCAATGTCCAGTTCCCGCACGCCAGCCCGGATAAGGGGGCGCACCTCCGCGAACACCTGATCGGCCAGGGTCTGCGCGTCGCGGATCGCTTCAATCTCCACCGCTGTTTTCACCATGCGCAGCTCGCGCAGCAGCGGGCCCAGCGGCTGCAGTGTGGTGTCCGGCCAGGCGCCGCGCAGTTCATCCAGGGCCGCCACTGTCAGGTGCTCGGCCTCGAAGCCCAGGCGCAGCCCCGCCACCTGTGCGGCGGCGTGTTCCAGCGTCTCCGGCGGGCGCGCGATAAAGGTGGGCAGGCGCGTTTCCTCGCCGGCCTGCACCTCATAGCGGGCGTCGGTATAGAGCGTCACGCCGCCCGGGGTGAGCAGCAGCTTGGCGTCGGCGCCGCTCGTAAAGCCGCTCAGCAGCCGGATATGGGCCGGATCGCTGATCCACGCGCCCTCTAAACCTGCCCCCGTCAGCGCCAGGCGCATCTGTTCCAGTTGAGTCATGACCGGCCCACGGTAACACGGCCCGGCGCCGCCGCCAGTTGTCCCCGGTCAGGGGACAGCCGGGCCGGGGCAATGCACACTGCGCTTATACTCATCTCTTGGGACAAACGAATCAGGGCTCACAGTCTGGGCCCCCACGCCCCCAAGGAGGGATCAGTCGTGAAACTTCACGAATACCAGGGTAAGGAAATTCTGCGCCAGTTCGGCGTGAACGTTCAGGAAGGCAAGGTCGCCCGCACCCCCGACGAGGTGCGTCAGATCGCCCGTGAATACGGTCAGCCGGTAGTCGTCAAGGCCCAGGTGCACGTGGGCGGGCGCGGCAAGGCGGGCGGCGTGAAGTTCAGCCCCACCGAAGACAAGGCGTTCGAGAACGGCGAAAAGATTCTGGGCATGGACATCAAGGGCCTGACCGTGAACAAGGTTCTGGTCACCAAGGCCGTGGACATTGACGCCGGCACCGAGTACTACGTCGGCATGATCGTGGACCGCAACGTCCAGAGCTACACCCTGATGGCCTCCGCCGAGGGCGGCATGGAAATTGAGGAAGTGGCGGAAGCCACCCCCGACAAGATCATCAAGCACCGCGTTGATCCCGTGACTGGCCTGCGCCCCTATGAGGCGCGCGAAGTCGCCATCAAGGCCGGCTTTAAAGGCAACCTGAACAAGATTGCCGACATGATGGTCAAGATGAGCGAGGCCGCCCTCAAGCGCGACGCCGTGCTGGTCGAGATCAACCCCCTGTTCGTGGGCCCCGACGGCAACCCGCTGGCCCTGGACACCAAGTTCGAGATTGACGACAACGCCATGTACCGCCACAAGGACCTGGCCGACTGGCGCGAACTGGAAGCCGAGCACCCCCTGGAAATTGAAGCCAGCAAGTACGGCTTCGCCTACGTCAAGCTCGACAACGGCAACGTGGGCGTGCTGGGCAACGGCGCGGGCATCGTGATGACCTCGCTGGACGTGGTCAACCGCGCCGGGGCCAAGCCCGCCAACTTCCTGGACATTGGCGGCGGCGCCAAGGCTGAAGTCGTGTACAACGCGGTCAAGCTGGTCAGCAAGGACACCGATGTCAAGGCTATCTTCATCAACATCTTCGGCGGCATCACCCGCGCCGATGAGGTGGCCAAGGGCGTGATTCAGGCCCTCAAGGAAGGCATCCTGACCAAGCCGGTGCGCATGCGCATCGCCGGCACGGCCGAGGACGAGGCCAAGGCGCTGCTGGCGGAAGTGAACAGCCCGCTCATTCAGATGTACCCCACCATGTTCGAGGCCGCCGATGAGGCTGCCAAGGAAGCCAACGCTGCGGAGGCCAAATAATGGGCATTCTCGTTGACAGGAACTCCAAGGTCATTGTGCAGGGCATGACCGGCCGTGAGGGTGCGAGCCACAGCCGCGCCATGAAAGAATTTGGCACCCAGGTCGTGGCGGGCGTGACCCCCGGCAAGGGCGGCACCGACTTTGAAGGCTGGCCCATCTACAACTCGGTGGCCGAGGCCAAAGAGAAGCACGGCGCCAACGTGTCCATTATCTTCGTGCCCCCGGCCGGCGCCGCGGACGCCGTGCTGGAAGCCGCCCACGCCGGTATGCCCCTGATCGTGCTGATCACCGAGGGCGTGCCCACCGTGGACATGATGCGCGCCGTGCAGGAAGTCAAGGCGCTGGACGCCGATAACCGCGCCGCTGGTGGTCAGGGCATTCGCCTGATCGGCGGCAACTGCCCCGGCCTCGTGACCAACGGGGAAGCCAAGATTGGCATTATGCCCAACAAGATCTACGCGACCCCTGGCCGCATTGGTCTGATCAGCCGCTCGGGCACCCTGACCTACGAGGCCGCCAAGCTGCTGAACGACGCCGGCATGGGCACCAGCACCACCGTGGGCATCGGCGGCGACCCGGTGATCGGTACCACCTTTGCTGACGTGCTGCCGCTGTTCGAGGCCGACCCGGACACCGACGCCGTGGTGGTCATCGGTGAAATTGGCGGCGCCGACGAGGAAGCCGCCGCCGAGTACATCGCCTCCAGCATGAAAAAGCCCGTTGTGGCCTTTATCTCAGGCCGCAGCGCGCCTGCGGGCAAGCGCATGGGCCACGCCGGCGCCATCATCATGGGCAACGTGGGCACCCCCGAGAGCAAGCTCGCCGCCTTTGGGGCCGCGAACGTGCCGGTGGCGGATACCATGCCCGAGATCGTGGAACTGGTCAAGCAGGCGCTGAACAAGTAAGTCGCTCGCTGTTGATCTTGAGATCAACCGAGCGGGCTGGAACAGCTGCGGCGCAGAGCGAGTCTCGAAAAAAGGACGTTGCACCGGGAGTGGAGACTTTGCGGTGCTCTCCTGCAAAGTCGTAACGTGAGGTGCAACGTCCTTAACTGCGCTGGGTGGGGAGGCGAGCCGGGGTCCGTTCCTGGCTCGCCTCCTCCCTTTTGCCCCTCCATCCGGTGAAGGGCCCGTCAGCTTGCGTCACCCGTCCGTCAGCCCGGCGCGTACACTGAAGGCATGACCCCGCGTGCTCTTTTCTCTCTGACTCTTCTGCTCGCGGCCCAGGCGTCGGCCCTGACCATCCAGGGCACCGTCGAGGGCGCGGCGGGCAGTGACCTGCGCGTGGCGGCCGTGGTGGTTAACCCCTTTGGCCAGGCCGTGCAGGAGGTGTCCAGCGTGCCGGTGGAGGGGGGCCGCTTCCGCCTGGAACTGCCCACCACCGCCCCCACCGCCCGCGCCCAGGTGGCCCTGAGCCCCCAGAACGTGAACTGGCCCGGCGTAATTGACCCCATTCAGGTGAGCGGGCAGGCCCAGGTGGCCGAGCTGAAGTTCTACACCTACCGCGACCTGAACAACAACGGCCGCCGCGATGAGAACGAGGCCCTGCGGGACGTGACCCCCGAAACGCCCCGTGGCAACCTCTTTGTGGCCTGGGTCAACACCGACGTGACAGTCAAAGCCAACCGGGGCTATGAAGCCGCCTTCAAACGCGGCTGGAACGCCTTTCTGGTGGATGTGGGCCGCGCCGTGAAGGTGCAGCCCTTCACCGATACCACGGTGGTCACTGTGAGACTGGCCCGGTAGAACGTGGGGCCAGAACAACTCAGCCGGGGCGGCCGATGAATGGCCGCTTTTTGCTGCGGGGCCTGTGCCCCATCCTGGCTTCTTGAAAGAAGAGGGAACAAATAAAAACCTCACGATCTGGAATAATCGTGAATCTATTCACTAGTAATTCTTTGATCTTCCTTTCTTCGACAGGGGACACAGCATGCATTGACTGGTCCCCTGTCCCGCCACCACACGCCAGCCCCTCTACTGTGCGGTTCGCTCGTAGGCCTGCAGGTATTGCGGCACGATCAGGCGGGGGTGAAAGCGGTTGACCGCCGCGTGCCGCCCGGCGGCGCCCATCTGCCGGTACACTTCCCGGTTGCGCAGCACCCGCAGGGCCGCGTCAGCCATGTGGTCCACATCGCCTACCTCGGCCAGGAAGCCGGTCACTCCCTCTTCCACCACCTCGGGAATGCCCCCGGCGCGCGCTGCCACCACCGGCACCTCACAGCTCATGGCTTCCAGCGCGGCCAGCCCGAAGCTCTCCTGCTGACTGGGGAGCAAAAAGAGGTCGCTGATGCCCAGCACCGTCTCCACATCGGGAAAGGAGCCCAGGAAGTGGGTGCGGCCAAGGACGCCCAGCGCCTGCGCCAGTTCAAAGGCGCGCGGGCGCTCCGGGCCGTCACCGATCATCAGCAGGCGGGCCGGGATCTCGCTGGCCACCCGGGCAAACACCTGCACCACGTCCGCCGCGCGCTTGACCGGGCGGAAGTTGCTCACATGTACCAGCAGCGCCTCGTCGGGGTGGGCAAAGCGGGCCCTCACGGCAGGGTCTGTCACGCGCACGAAGCGGTCACTGTCCACGAAATTGTGAATCACCTCGATGTCGCGGTCCACCCCGAACACCTCGCGCGTGTGTTCGGCCAGATAGTGCGACACCGCCGTGACATGATCGCTGCGCTCGATGGCGTGGCGCGTGGTGTGCCGGAACGCCGGTTCCAGGCCCACCAGGGTCACGTCGGTGCCGTGCAGCGTGGTCATCACCCGCGAGCGCCCCGTGATGGCGCGGGCGTGAATGGCCGCCGTGGCATGGGGAATGGCGTAATGCGCGTGGGCGAGTTCCACGCCCTGCTCCAGAATCACCTCGGTCAGGGTGTTGGCGGCGGCCAGTTCCGGGTAGGGCTGGTCAAAGAGCGCGTAGGCGTACCCACTGACCTGATGAAAATACGGCCCGCGCAGGCCGCCGTGGCCCGTCAGGCGAAATGGCTGGGCCGAGCCCACAAAATGCACCTCGTGCCCGGCGCGCGCCACCTGCAACCCCAGTTCGGTGGCCACCACCCCCGAGCCCCCGGCGCTGGCATGACACAGCACGGCGACTTTCACAGGCGCTCCAGACGAACAGGCGAGCAGGCAGAAACGAGCAGGTTCATGGGTGCGAAGTATAGTCGCCGGTTCACCGGCCTATCGTCTCAGGTCTCGCCCAGCACCGTCCAGCGCCTCACCCCGAAAAAGACCCTCTGACACAACTCTGACAGAAATGCGCGGCCCCGTTAAGACGCGGGGGGCAATCAGGGGCAAAGGGAGATACTTCACAACGGCGCGGGTATGAAGCGCCTAAAACAGGGTTCATGATTGCCGTCGTCACCGATTCCACCTGCGATTTGCACCCCGACCAGGCCAGAGGACTGGGCATCCATGTGGTGCCGCTGCAGATCACCATGCAGGGGCGCACGCTGCTCGACTGGCAGGAGATTGACCCCGACGCGGTGTATGACCATATGCGCGCTGGTGGCGAGGCCACCACCACCCCAGTGCCGGCCACCACCTTCGCTGACCTGTACCGCACCCTGCTCAAAACCCATGATTCGGTGCTGAGCGTGCATCTCTCGGGGCAGCTGTCTGAAACGTTCAAGCACGCCCAGCAGGCGGCGGCCAGCCTGGGCGAGGGCGGGCGCGTGCTCGTGGTGGACACCGAGGTGGCTGGCGCGCCCCTGGCCGAGATTGCCATGGCGGCCAGCGCCGCAGCCCAGGAGGGCGCCGACCTGAAAACCGCTGCGGCCCGCGCGCAGGCGGTGGGGCAGTCCCTGTACGCTGAGATGAGCGTGGCCTCGCTGGAATACCTGCGCCGGGGCGGGCGCATCAGCCGCGCGCAGGCGTTCTTTGGCAACATGCTGGGGGTGCGCCCCATTCTGGAATTTGACCAGGGCAAACTGAAAGCCGCTCGCCGCGCCAAGGTGGATCAGGCCGCCGGCGATATGCTGGCCAGCCTCAAGGCCCGATTTGGCGATACTCCGGTCAGCGCCACCATCATGCACGCGGGGCGCGACTCTGCCCGCATCAGCGCCCTGCGCAGCGCCATGGCTGCCAGCGGCCTGAACGTGCAAAAGGGCCGCGTGCAGCTGATGGGCCCCGTGATCGGCGCCCACGTGGGCCCCGGCACCTTCGGCTTCTTGGCCGTGCCTCTGAGCTAAGGATCTCGCCCCTCCCATCGCAACGGTTCAGAAGGGCGCAGTAACGTCTCCATTCCCGGGGCGAAGCACTTATTTCGAGACTCGCTCTGCGGCGCCGCTGTCCCAGCCCGCTCGGTTGATCGGGGGCTTGGCAGTGAACGACTGAAAGGCCAGAATTTGAGAGGAGGAAGCGGTGGCTTTCCTGCCGTTTCCTCCTCTGTTTGCACGGTCCAAGAGGATCGGCCTCATGTTCGCGCCTTCGGGCCGGTCCAGGTTATCCTGAGTTCGTCCCGCTTGGTCCCTCCCAGATCGGCTGTGCTTCGCGGCAGAACATTGAGCCTACTGAGCGGTGTCTTGCTCCTGCCGCGCGCCCACGATGACCGCCAGGCCCAAGACAGGCAGGCCCACCAGTAAAGTCGCGGTGATCCAGACCGCTGCGGGGGCAAGCAGACTGGCCAGCATCACCAGGGCGCCCAGCAGCGTCCAGGCCTGACCCAACCGCCGCAGGGTGGCCCGGCTCAGGCGCGGTCCATTCAGCGCTGAGGGCCCGGACGCCCCCAGTGCTGGGCCCACCAGCAGGAACAGCAGCCCCAGGGTGCCCATCGTGACCCGGAAGCTGTTCCACCCAAAAGCCTGCGCCGCCACGTCGCCCAGTGCCATCAGGCCCAAGCCCAGTACCACTGCCTTCAGCAGCGGCTGGCTGGTGGACCCGGCCCGGGCCGCCGCAAGCACCACCAGCGCCCCAAACAGCAGGCTCCCGGGCAGGACCAACAGGGCTTGCGCAGGACTGCCCCAGCGGTCAGGCTGGCCCGCGGCGTTCCAGTGCACCGGCACCCGCTCCGGTTGGCGCGGCAGGGCCCAGGCGGCCAGTGCGAAACTGACTCCAAAGGGCAGGAGGAGCAGCCACAGGGGAAGAGCACCCAGAAGCCTGGGCAGTCCAGAGGCGGGTGGCGTCCGGTCAGGTCGCGTCATGCCCCCACCCCCACACCAGCCGCACTGCGCCGCTCATCCTGGCCCCACGGGCGACCGCAACTCGCTTCTGGGCGCTGCCATCCGGGCCTGCACGGTGTCGGCAAAGGGGCGGGCGGCCAGAATCTGAAGCACATCGCCGGCCTGAAGGCGGGTGTCGCCACGGGGAATGATGTACTCGTCCTCGCGGCAGATCAGCACGATCAGGGCCTCGGCGGGCAGCCCCAGGTTCAGAATGCGGCGCCCCACAAAGCCAGAGGTTGCGGGCACGGTGATTTCAATCAGGTCGTTCTTGCCCGCGCCGGTCGGCGTATATTCCAGGGGCATGACCGAGGGGCCGTCCAGCGGCGCGCCAACCCCCAGCCAGCGCGCCACAAAGGGCAGCGACGTGCCCTGCACCAGAATGGACACCAGCACCAGAAAGAACGCCACGTTCAGCAGCAGCGGCGCTCCAGGCACGCCCGCAATCACGGGGAAGGTCGCCAGCACCACCGGCACGGCGCCGCGCAGACCCACCCACGCCACCATAGTTTTGTGCGCCAGCGGCATCCGCACGCCCAGCAGGCTGAGATACACCGCTGCCGGACGGGCCACGAACACCAACACCGCCGCCAGCAGCAGAGAAGGCGCGGCCACCGCAGGCAGCTGTGTGGGAAAGACCAGCAGGCCCAGCAACAGGAACATCCCCACCTCCAGCAGATACGTCAGGCCCTCGTGGAAATGCCGCAGCGAGCGCTTATGAACAAAGTCGCTGTTGCCCAGCACCACCCCGGCGATGTACACCGCCAGCAGGCCGCTGCCGTGCACGGCCGCCGTCAGGCCGTAAATCACTGCCACGATGGCCACTGTCAGCACCGAATACAGCCCTTCCAGGGGCAGGCGCACGCGGTTGATGAGGGGAACCGCCAGCCGTCCCAGGCCGTAGCCAAGCACGCCGCCCAGCGCCATCTCCTCGGCAAACTTGACCAGCAGGTCCAGAGGCGATTTCTCGGGGTGCAGCGCCATCGCGGTCAGGCCAATGACCAATACAACAGCGGTGGGGTCGTTGATGCCCGACTCGAACTCCAGCATGGGCCGGATGTTGCCCTTCAGCCCCAGGGCCCGCTCCTTGAGCACCGAGAAGACGGCGCTGGCGTCAGTGGGAGCCACAATGGCGCCCAGCAGCAGGGCCACCACCCAGGGCAACCCGAAGAGGGAATGGGCCGCCGCCCCCACGATGCCCGTGGTCAGGACGACCCCCACTGTGGCCAGTGAAATCCCGGACCACAGCACCGGCCGGGTGGTGCGCCAGTTGGTTTCCAGCCCCCCGGTAAACAGAATGAAAGCCAGGGCGATGATGCCCACGAACTGGGTGACTTCGTAATTTTCAAACGCGATGCCGCCTGGGCCGTCACTGCCCGCCAGCATGCCGATAATCAGAAAAAGAAGCAGCCCGGGCAGGCCCAGGCGGCCACCCACCTTGCTGGCGATCAGGCTCAGCAGCAGCAGGCCGCCTCCTACAAGCAGAATCAGTCCAGTGTTCAAAAGGATCGTCTCCTTGAAAAAAATGTCAGCAGGCGAAAAGGAAAAATCAGAAAAAGAAGGGCAAAAAGATGAGACAGGAGGGCAGGGAAAGACCCCCGATCAGGACTGGGATTTTTCAGGCTCGGCGTGAAACTCACGCTCGATAAATGCCTGAAGCGCTTCTCGAAAGGCGTCGCCTTCAGTGGGCAGCTTGGCGGTCTGGGCCGCGTCGCGAATGGCGGCAGACAGCAGCTGCGCGGCGGCGCGGGTTCGCGTGGCGTCCATCAGTTCGGCCAGTTGCGCCAGCCAGAACGCGTCGGGCGCACTCAGGCGCAGCGTCACCTTGCTTTCGGGCAGATCGCCCTCGATGCCGCGAGCGGCCCTCTCCTCCAGAACCGTCTGAATCAGGGTCTGAACCCGGGACATGCTTCGTGTGGCCATAGAACCTCCTGCCAACAGATTACCATTTTGCTGGCAACTTGCCATTTCTTAGGTAAATCTTGCCAGCAAAAACTGTTCAGTGTTCTGTTTATTTGCTGGCTCTGTCTTGATGGGCTCTGCGCCGACAGAGCCTGGCGATGACCTGAAAAAACCGCCCAGGCTCTTCGCCGGGCGGCTCCAACAGGCAGAGGTGTTGGCTGTGCTCGGGCGGGGTGGGGAGCAGCCAATCCTGCTTCCCACCCCGCCCTCACACTCAGTTGTGGCTGACGACCTCCAGCTTCTCCAGGTAGGCCGTGCCGCCTTCAACCTCGGCCGCAAAGCCATCGGCCACGCCAAACACCAGCGTTTCCGCCAGCGTCTCACTCATCAGGTATTCCTGCCACGCCTCGGCGGCTTCGCGGGCGTCGCCGCTCAGCTCCAGATGCAGGGCAATGCGGTCCTGCACCTCAAAGCCCGCCTTCTTGCGCGCGTCCTGCACGCCGCGCACCAGGTCGCGTGCCAGCCCTTCCAGTTCCAGCTCGCGCGTCAGTGTGGTGTCAAAGGCCACCAGGTAGCCGGCTTCCTCCTGGGCGGCAAAGCCCTCTGGCGACTGGGCGTCCACCAGCACCTCGTCCGGCCCCAGCTCAAAGCGCTCGCCGGTGGGCGCCACCACCTCAAACTGCTTGCTGTCACGCACAAAGCGGGCGACTTCACTGGCGTCCGCTGCCCCCAGGGCGGCGCGCACCTGGGGCACGGCCTTGCCAAATTTCTTGCCCAGCACCGGCAGATTCGGGCGCAACTGGTAGCGCACCAGTTCCGTGAACTGGTCCATCAGCTCGACCTCTTTCACGTTCAGCTCTTCCTTGATCTGCTCGGCAAAGCGGCCCAGGGCCGCTGTCTGCTCGGCGGTGCGCGCCCGCACCATCACCTTGGGCAGCGGCTGGCGCTGGCGCAGCCCGGTCTGCCCACGCACCGCCCGGCCCAGGCTGACCACGCGCAGCACGGCGTCCATTTCATTCACCAGCGTCGGCGCCGAGAGGGCCTCGTCCACCACCGGCCAAGCGGTCAGGTGCACGCTGTCCGGCGCCCCGGGGTCCAGCGAGCGCACGAGGTTGCCATACAGCGTCTCGGCCAGGAACGGCGTGAAGGGGGCCGTGAGCGTGGTCACCGTCACCAGCGCAAAGTGCAGCGTGGCGTAGGCGTTGTGGTCCACCTGTCCGCCCTCGCCCCAGAAGCGCCGGCGGTTGCGCCGCACGTACCAGTTGCTCAGGTCTTCCACCACAAAGTCCTGCAGCGCGCGGCTGGCCCCGGTGGGATCGTAGTTCTCCAGGCGTTCGGTCACCGCAGCGATCAGTGCCTGCACCTTGGCCACCAGCCAGCGGTCCACCTCCGGGCGCTCGGCCACGGGGGCGGCGGCCCCCAGGTCCGGGCGGTCCAGATTCGCGTACAGCACGAAAAAGGAGTAAGTGTTCCACAGCGTCAGGAAGTAGCTGCGGAAGGCCTCGCCCACCAGATTCATGCCGAAGCGGCGGCTGAGTTCGGGCGGCGCACTGACATACATGTACCAGCGCGCGGCGTCGGCGCCGTACAGCTCGAACACATCCCAGGGGCTCACGATGTTCCCCTTGCTCTTGGACATCTTGGCGCCCTTCTCGTCCAGAATGTGCCCCGAGCAGATCACAGACTTGTACGCCACCGAGTCAAAGACCATGGTGCCGATCTGGTGCAGGCTGTTAAACCACCCCCGCGTCTGGTCAATGGCCTCCGCGATGAAGTCGGCGGGAAAGCCGCCCGCCTCGAACTTCTCCCTGTTCTCGAAGGGATAGTGGTGCTGCGCAAAGGGCATGGCGCCCGAGTCGTACCACACGTCCATCACGTACGGTACGCGCCGGAAGGTCTTGCCGCTGACCTCAAAGGTGATGTCGTCCACAAACGGGCGGTGCGGATCAAAGTCGGGGCCCGTCACCTCCGGGCGCCCACTCAGCTCACTCAACTCGGCGTAGCTGCCCACCACGCGGTACTCGCCGTCCTCGGCCTCCCACACCGGCAGCGGCGTGCCCCAGTAGCGGCTGCGCGACACGTTCCAGTCAATCAGGTTCTCCAGCCAGCCCCCGTAACGCCCATTGCGGATGTGCGGCGGGTGCCAGTCAATGGTCTGGTTCAGCTCGATCAGCCGCGCCTTGAGGCGGGTGTTGTTCAGATACCAGCTCTCGGTGGCGTAGTACATCAGCGGGGTGCCGCAGCGCCAGCAGTGCGGATAGGCGTGCAGGAAGTTCTTTTCCCGCCACATCAGGCCCCGGGCGCGCAGATCACGCACGATCTCGGTGTTCGCGTCGCGGAAGAACACCCCCTTCCACGGCCCGAATCGGTGCTTGCCCTCGCTGTCCACGCCCACGACCACCGGAAAGCCGTAGTTGCGCGCCAGGCGCATATCGTCCTCACCGAAGGCCGGCGCCGTATGCACGATGCCGGTGCCGTCGGAGTCGCTCACATAGGTGTCCAGCCCGCTCAGCCACACCGGCTTGCCCTCGCCCTCGGCCTCGTAGGCTTCGGTAAACAGCGGCTCATAGGCCACACGGTCCAGCTCGCGGCCCACGAAGGTCTTCACCACCTCGGCGGCCTCGCCCAGCACCTCATTTTTCAGGCTGGCGGCCAGGATGAGAACAGCGCCTTCTTTATCCTTCGCCGCCACGTACGTAAAGTCCGGGTGGATCGCCACGCCCACGTTGTAGGGCAGCGTCCATGGGGTGGTCGTCCAGACCAGGAACGCGGCGCCCTCCGGCAGATCCAGGCGGGCAGGGTCCTTCAGCCGGAACGGCACGTACACGCTGGGGTCCTGAATATCCCTGTAGCCCTCACTGACTTCCGCATTGGACAGCGTGGTGCCGTCTTTGGGACAGTACGGCGCCACCCGGAAACCCTTGTACAGCAGCCCCTTCTCGTCCAGCCCCTTGACGCTCCACCACACGCTCTCGATGTAATCCTTGTGAAGCGTCAGATACGCGTCGTCTAAGTCCACCCAGTAGCCCATGCGCTCGGTGAAGCGGCGCCACTCGGCCTCGTACTCGAACACGCTGGCGCGGCACTCGGCGTTAAAACGGTCAATGCCGTAGGCTTCCACCTCACGCTTGGAGTTCAGGCCCAGCTTCTTTTCCACGCCCAGTTCCACCGGCAGGCCGTGGGTATCCCAGCCCGCCTTGCGCGGCACATGGTGGCCCTGCATGGTGCGGAAGCGCGGAAACAGGTCCTTGAAGCTGCGGGCCTGCACGTGGTGCACGCCGGGCTGCCCGTTGGCGGTGGGCGGCCCCTCGTAGAAGGTAAAAACCGGCCCCCCCTTGGTCTGTTCCAGCGAGCGCTCAAAGATGCGCCCCTCCTTCCAGAAGGCCAGGATGTCGCCTTCCATGGCGGGAAAATTCGGGTTTTGCGGCACGGGTTTAAAGGTGGTCATAGAGGCTCCGAGGAAAGGGGAGAGGTGAAGGGGCACTGGGCGGGAAAAGCGGGGATCACCCGCGTCCGAATCTGCACTTGAAGCTGCGCTGTGGTCATGCCTTCACCTCCAGGAACAAGCAAAAAATCAGAACAAGCCAAAAACGGCGCGTCTCAGCTGATGTGCTGGGACGCGCCGCTCAGAGCGTGTGCGTGGTACCACCCAACTTCGCCGCCGGGGGCGGCCTCGTTGCGGCCCTCTGCCGGGGGGTGTCCGGGTGGGTCTAGTTGGCCTTCGTGAATTGCCGTGAAGGGCCTTTCTTCCACCGGCGCGGGAGGTGATCTTCGGCGGTGCGGCTGGCTGCCCAGGCTCTCACCGTCCCTGGCTCGCTGCGTGCTGCCCTGCACCCCTACTGTCCTCTCGGTCGCCCTTGCATGTCTCCACCCCACTGCTGGCGGTGGCCTCTCATGGTAGGCCGCGGCAGGGGGCGTGGTCAATCTGGCCGGCCGGCCGCGCCGGGACAGGGTATGCTCGACCCCTGCGCTCCTCTTGACCGCCCCACCTTTCTCACCCCGCGCATGTGTTTTTCGCCCGCAGGTGTATACAATCGCTTTCAGGGAGAACGGTTTATGGAATTCTTTATCGATACGGCCATCACGGACGAGATCCGCGAAATCAACCAGTGGGGCGTCCTGGCGGGCGTCACCACCAACCCCAGTCTGATCGTGGCCTCCGGGCGCGACTTCCGCGAAGTGGTGCAGGAGATCGCGGCCCTGGTTGGCGGCGCCATCAGCGCTGAAGTCACGGCCCTGGATGCGGAGGGCATGATCACCGAGGGCCGCGACGTGGCCCAGTGGAGTGAGCACGTTGTGGTGAAGCTGCCCCTCACGCCCGCTGGCCTGCAGGCCTGCAAGACGCTGACGAACGAGGGCATCCGCACCAACGTGACCCTGTGTTTCAGCGTGCCCCAGGCCCTGCTGGCCGCCCGCGCGGGCGCCACCTACATCAGTCCCTTTGCCGGACGCGTGGACGACATCGGCTGGGACGGCACCGAGCTGATTCGCCAGATCAAGGAAGCCTACGTGCTGGGCGGCATTGACACCAAGGTGCTGGCCGCCAGCATCCGCCACCCCACCCATGTGGTGCAGGCCGCCCTGGCCGGCGCCGACGTGGCCACCATTCCCTACAAGGTCTTTACCCAGATGATCAAGCACCCCCTGACCCAGGCGGGGCTGGACGGCTTCATGAAAGACTGGGCAAAGCGCGCCGGGGCCAGCCCGGAAACGCCGGCCAGTGAAGCCGGCACCAACCCGGCCAGCGGCGGCGTGACCGAGCAGGGAGGCCGCAAGCAGTGACGGAACCGAGTGGGGTCTTGCCCTTCCACGAGTTGCAGCAGAAGATTCTGCCTGAACTGCACCTGCTGGCGGCTGGGTACGGCATCGAGAATTACCGCAAGCTGAAAAAAGACGCCCTGGCCTTTGCCATCATGGAGCGCCAGGCCGACGCCGAGGGCCAGCTGCTGGCGCGCGGCTACCTGGAAATCAGCGCCGACGGCTACGGCTTCCTGCAGGCCGATCTGCTGGACCCGCAGAGCCGCACGGTGCTCGTCACGGCCGGCATCATCAAGCAGTTTCACCTGCGCACGGGCGACGAGATTATTGGCCGCGCCCGCAAGCCGCGTGAAAACGAACGCTACGGCTCGCTGGTGCAGGTCGAAGCCGTCAACGGCCTGGACCCCGACACCGCCCGCCGCCGCCCCCGGTTCGACGACCTGACCCCCACCTTCCCTGAAGCCCAACTGGTGCTGGAAGACCCTGCCATGGGCGAGGGCCTGTCGCTGCGTGTGGTGGACCTGCTCGTGCCCATTGGGCGCGGGCAGCGCGCCCTGATCGTGGCGCCGCCCAAGGCCGGGAAAACCACGCTCCTCAAGAAGATTGCCAATTCCATCGTCAAGAATTACCCCGACGTGACGGTGATGGTGCTGCTGGTGGACGAGCGCCCCGAGGAAGTCACTGACTTCCGCGAGAGCGTGCAGGGCGCGCAGGTCATCGCCAGCACCTTTGACGAGCCCCCGCAGCACCACGTGCGCGTGGCCGAGTTCGTGCATGAACGCGCCCGCCGCATCGTGGAAGAGGGCGGCCACGTGGTGATTCTGCTGGATTCCATCACCCGGCTGGCCCGCGCCAACAACCTCGTGACCCCGCCCACCGGGCGCACCCTCTCGGGGGGTCTGGACAGCAACGCGCTGCACTGGCCCAAGCGCTTTCTGGGCGCGGCGCGCAACATCCGCGAGGGCGGCAGCCTGACCATCCTGGCCACCGCCCTGGTAGAAACCGGCAGCCGCATGGACGACGTGATCTTCGAGGAGTTCAAGGGCACCGGCAACGCCGAACTGGTGCTGTCGCGCCGCCTGGAAGAGCGCCGCATCTTCCCGGCCCTGGACATCCTGAAATCCGGCACCCGCCGCGAGGAACTGCTGCTGCAGCCCGACGTGCTGAAGAAGATGTGGCTGCTGCGCAAGGTGATCAGTGATATGGACCCGGCCGACGCCATGGAAATGCTGCTGTCGCGCATGGGCAAAACCCGCAACAACGTTGAATTCCTGCAGGGTCTGGCCGGCGGCTAGTCCCAGCTCTCGTTTCTCTCCGGAGTCTGCTCTTGTTTCGATCCCGTTTTCCTGGTGGCCTGCGTGTGGCCGCCCTGTGTGCCCTGCTGGGCCTGGCCAGTGCCCAGAGCACGCCCCTGCTTCCCCCCCTGGGCGCTCCACTGACCCCGGTGCTGGCGCCCGCCCCCGACGTGGTGCTGACCCGCGACACCGGCGAGCGCGCCCTGCAACTGGTGACGGACGGCCGCACCACCCCCGCGCAGCTGGCGCGGCGCTACGGCGTGCCCCCCGCCCACCTGACCCTGGTTGGCCGCCACCCGGGCGCGCGCACCTGGCACCTGGCCCTGCCCAGCGCCGTGGCCGAACGCGCCCCCGAGCGCCCAGATTCGGTTCTGAGCTACCGCGTGCGCCCCGGCGACACCATGGCGGGCGTGGCCGCACGCTTTGGCCTGCCGCTGGTGGACCTGCTGGGCATGAACCTGGACCGCACCAGTCTGGACCGTCTTGTGCCCGGCACCCGGCTGAACGTGCCCACCGGTCCCCGGGGCCTGCTGGTGCGCATCAAACCCGGCCAGAATGCGCTGTCCCTGATTGCCGGCTACCGCGCCGATCTGGTCGAAACCGCCCGCGCCAACGACGTGCTGCCCACCGAGTTGCAGGTGGGCGATGAGCTGCTGCTGCCCGGCATCCGCGCGACCGGCTTCGCCCAGCAACTGGCCCAGCGGCGCGAGGCCGAACGCCGCGCCGCCCTGATCGCGCAGCGGCAGGCCCAGTACGAGCGCTTTCTGACCTGGAAAAAGGGCCGCGAGCGCGCCCGCCTGGAAGCCCGCTACGCCGCCCAGGCGAAATACGAAGAGTACCTGGCCTGGAAAAACAGCCCCGAGCGGCAGGCCCGCATTCAGGCCTACGAGCGGCAGGCCCAGTACGAGGCCGCGCAGGCCGCCGCCCAGGCCCGTGCCCGCGCGGCGGCCACTGCCCGCGCCGTATCGGCTGCGCCCACCACCCGCGCCGCCGCCACCGGCAGCCGCTCGCTGGTGTGGCCCATGCGCAACTACCGACTGACCAGCCGATACGGCGAGCGCGACATCGAATTCCACCGGCAGGTGTTCCACGGCGGCATTGATCTGGCCGCACCCTACGGCACGCCCATTTACGCCGCCGCCGACGGCACCGTCTCGGAAAGCGGCTACGGGGACTACGGCCTGAATGTGTACACCCGCAGCGGCAACAGTCTGCTCATCTACGGCCACATGAGCCGCACGGCCGTGGCGGCCGGGCAGCAGGTCCGGCAGGGCGACCTGCTGGGGTATATCGGCTGCACCGGCATCTGCACCGGGCCCCACCTGCATTTCGAGGTGAGAGTATCCGGGCAGACGGTGGATCCGCTGGCGATCCTGCCATGACCGCACCCGGGGCAGCTCCCCTGCGCCTGCTTGTCGTGGATGACGAGGCGCAGATTCTGGAGTTGCTGGACCTGACCCTGAGCCTGCAGGGCTTTGACGTCACCACCGCCCCCAACGGCCCGGCGGCGCTGGAGGCCCTGCCGGGCTGCGCTCCGGACGTGATCGTGATGGACGTTCTGATGACCCCCTGGGACGGCTTTGAAACGGTGCGCCGCATGCTGGCGGCCGTGGGCCACACGCTGCCGCCCGTGGTGTTTCTGTCGGGCCTCGCGCGGCCCACCCCGCCCGACCTGGGCCCGCGCATTCAGGAGCATTACCTCCTCAAGCCGTTTCGGCCCTCGCAGCTGGTCGAGGCCATCCGGCGCGCCCACGCCGCCGGTGCCGGCTGGTCCCAGAACTGACTCTACCCCTCCCAAAACTGACCCCACCGTGCAGGCGCATCTGGCCCTGGCGATGGGGTCAGTTTTTCGCCATACTGGCCCCATGAGCGACATGCAGACTGGAACCCCCGCCCTGAAGCAGGGCTTTGCCGAGATGTTCAAGGGCGGCGTGATCATGGACGTGGTGACCGCCGAGCAGGCCCGCATTGCCGAGGCCGCCGGCGCCACCGCCGTGATGGCCCTGGAGCGCGTGCCCGCCGACATCCGTGTGGACGGCGGTGTGGCCCGCATGAGCGACCCCAAGATGATCAAGGAGATCATCGCAGCCGTCAGCATTCCCGTGATGGCCAAGGTGCGTATCGGGCACCTCGTGGAAGCGCAGATTCTGCAGGCCCTGGGCGTGGACTTTATTGACGAGTCCGAGGTGCTGACCCCCGCCGACGACCAGTTTCACATCCTGAAAAGCGACTTCAAGGTGCCTTTCGTCTGCGGCGCCAAGAACCTGGGCGAGGCCCTGCGCCGCGTGGGCGAGGGTGCGAGCATGATCCGCACCAAGGGTGAGGCCGGTACCGGCAACGTCGTGGAAGCCGTGCGCCACGCCCGCACCGTGCTGGGCGAGATCCGCGCCGTCCAGGCCCGCCCCGCCGAGGAACTGATGACCGTGGCCCGTGACCTGCAGGCCCCCTACGAACTCGTGAAGTACGTGCACGCGCACGGCAAGCTGCCGGTCGTGAACTTCGCGGCGGGCGGCGTGGCCACTCCCGCCGACGCCGCCCTGATGATGGCCCTGGGCCTGGACGGCGTGTTTGTGGGCAGCGGCATCTTCAAGAGCGACAACCCCGAGCGCCGCGCGCAGGCCATCGTGAAGGCCGTGACCCACTACCAGAACCCCGAAGTGTTGGCCGAGATCAGCGAGGACCTGGGTGCGCCCATGACGGGCATCAACATTGACGACCTGATTCCTGCCGAACGCCTGGCCACCCGGGGCTGGTAAGCATGCTGGCCCCCCGCCCACGTGTGGGCGTGCTGGCCCTGCAGGGGGCCTTCCGCGAGCACCGCGCGCGCCTGGAAGCCCTGGGCGCCGAGGTGACCGAGGTGCGCCTGCCGGGCGATCTGGCGGGCCTGAGCGGCCTGGTGCTGCCCGGCGGCGAGAGCACCACCATGGCCCGCCTGATGGGCGAGTTCGGCCTGTGGGCCCCGCTGCGTGACTTTCACGCCGCCGGGGGCCACCTGTGGGGCACCTGCGCGGGCGCCATCCTGCTGGCCCGGGAGGTGCAGGGCGCGCCGCCGCAGTTCGGCCACCAGGACAGCCTCGCCCTGCTGAACGTGACGGTGCAGCGCAACGCCTTTGGCCGCCAGATCGATTCGTTCACCACCGACCTGCAGGTGCAGGGCCTGGACGCCCCCCTCCCCGCCGTTTTTATTCGCGCGCCGGCCTTTGCCCGGGTGGGGGAGGGCGTGACGGTGCTGGCCACACACCAGGGACAGGTGGTGGCCGCGCAGCAGGGCCGTGTGCTGGCCACGGCCTTTCACCCGGAACTGACCGGCGACCTGCGTCTGCACGAGCTGTTCCTGAACAGCCTGAGAAGGTTAGAGACAGCCTGACAGGGACGAAAGAAGGCGCCGCCCACAGGAGGGGCGGCGCCTTGGCGCTCAGGGAGACAAGACCGCACGCTTTTCCTGGGAGGTCCAATCAGACGAAAGGATCGTTGACCAGACAAGAATTTCACGTTCTGGCAAAATCGTGAAGATATTCACTTACTATTCTTATCTGGCTTCCAGTTCCTCAACCTTTGCTCAGAGCCGTTGCGCCGCACCTGCCCTATGCTGCAGCGATGGCGCACAGCGTATTCGAGCATCAGGGTGCGCGGCTTCATGTGGAGCACAGCGGCACAGGGGAGAGGCCGGTGGTGCTGATTCACGGGCTCAGTGGCTCGGGGCGCTGGTGGCGCTTCAACGTGCGGGGCCTCAAGGCACACCACCACGTCTATACCCTGGACCTCAGCGGCTATGGCCGCGCCCGGCGCCAGCGGGCCCTCGGCGTGCGCGAGGCCGCCGCGCTGGTGGCCGCGTGGCTGGAGCACGAGAACCTGCAGGACGTGGCCCTGGTGGGGCACTCCATGGGCGGCCACGTGAGCATGCACGTGGCCTCGCGCTGCCCCACGCGGGTGAGCCGACTGGTCCTGGTCTGCGCCAGCGGGCTGCTGCGGGCCAGCGCGGCGCGCACCGCCCTGCACCTGCCGCGCGCCGCGCTCATGGGCAACCGCCGCTTTCTGTCCACCATTCTGCTGGACGCCGCGCTGGCCGGTCCCTTGAATCTCTGGCGCAACGCTGTGAATCTGCTCAACGATTCGGTGCAGGACGCCCTGCCCGGCATCCGCGCCCGCACCCTGATCGTCTGGGGCGAACGCGACGTGCTGGTGCCGCTGGCCCTGGGCAAGCTGCTGCACGAGGCGCTGCCCGGCTCCCGCCTGGAGGTGATTCCGCGTGCCGGCCACATTGTGATGGTGGACGCCCCCCGCGCCTTTAACCGGGTGCTGCGCGCCTTCCTGGACGAACCGCTGGCGCCTCCCCCGTCCGGACCCGCGTGAAGGGCACCCGCGTCTTCTGCACCGTCGGCGGCCTGCGCACCCACGCACGGCGCCTGGGCCAGGGCCCGCCCCTGGTGCTGGTGCCTGGCCTGGGCTGCGCGGCCTGGATGTACCACCGTGTGGGCGAGGAACTGGCCCGCGAACGCACGGTCTACCTGTACGACCCCCCAGGCCACGGCCTCAGCGAGGGGCGCCCGGAATTTCCCGTGTGCATCGAGCACCTCACCGACCATCTGGCCGCGTGGCTGGACGCCATGAACCTGCGCGGGGCGCCGGTGTTCGGCCATTCGCTGGGCGGCGAGGTGATGTTTGACCTTGCCGCGCGCTACCCGGGGGCCACCTGCGCCCTGATTGCCTGCGCCCCCACCGGCATTCCCGAGAATCCCAGCGTGCGTGTGCAGTTTCTGCGCCTCTTGCTGGACCTGCCCCGCGAGCGTCTGGGGCTGCTGCTCCCCGGGCTGCGCGCCTACACCCGCTGCGGCCTCCGGCGCATGTACCGGCTGGCCCGCGACCAGGAAGCGCATATGACCGGCCCGCTGCTGGGCCGCGTGGAGGTGCCCACCCTGCTGCTGGACGGCCTGTCGGACCCGGTCGTGCGCTCCTGGACCATCTGGCAGATTCACGAGACCATTCCCCATACAGTCATCCGCCAGTTGCCCGGTGCCACCCACGCCATGACCGATACCTTTCCACGCACGGTGGCCCGCTTCACCCTGGATTTTCTGAACCACAGACGCCTATGAAACGAAAAATTCACGATCCAGAATAATCGTGATACTTTTCACTTAGCGTTAGAGAAAAGAATGGGCTCTCAAGCCCACCTTTTCCTTACACTTCTGCTACCTGTAGCCCCACCTCGGCCAGCTGCGCGCTTTCGACAGGGGAGGGGGCCAGCGCCAGCAGGTCCACGCCCCGGTTGTTCTTGGGAAAGGCAATGACTTCGCGGATGCTGGCCGCGCCGCTGAGCACCATCACGAGCCGGTCAAAGCCCCAGGCAATGCCGCCGTGGGGGGGCGTGCCGTATTCCAGGGCGTCCAGAAAGAAGCCGAACTTCTCGCGTGCCTGTTCAGGGCTCAGGCCGATGGCAGCGAACATCTGGGCCTGCACGGCCGGGTCGTGAATGCGCACGCTGCCGCCGCCGATCTCGAAGCCGTTGAGCACGAGGTCGTACGCCTGGGCACGGATCTCGCCCTGCCGCGCGGTGCCGAACAGGGGCAGGTCGTCCGGGTGCGGCGCGGTGAAGGGGTGGTGCATGTAGGTCCAGGTCCCCGAATCCTCGTCGAATTCCAGCTGCGGGAAGTCGGTCACCCAGCTCACGTGGAACCGTGGGCCATGTGCGGCGAGGTCGAACAGGTCGCGCAGCGCCAGCCGCACCGCCCCCAGCGCCGAAACGGCCTTTTTCCACTCGCCCGCCGCGAACAGCAGCGTGCCGCCCTGCTCTACGCCTGTGCGCTCGATCAGCGCCGCTGCCTGCGCGCCCACGAACTTGCTGATGCCGCCACTGAAGCCCTCGCCGTCGCGCTTGAGCCACGCCAGCCCCCGGGCGCCGTTCTGCTTGGCCACCCGCTCCAGCTCGTCAATCTGCTTGCGCGTCAGCTCCGGGGCCGCGACCACCTTCACCGTTTCGGCCTCGGCAAATGCCTTGAATTCGCCGCCCCGAAACAGGTCGGTCACCTCCACGAACTCCAGGCCGAAGCGCTGGTCCGGCTTGTCGGAGCCGAAGCGGTTCATGGCGTCGTGGTAGGACAGGCGCGGAAAGGGGAGAGGCAGCTCGGCGCCCACGGTTTCGCGCACCACATGGGCCAGCAGCTGTTCTTGCAGCGCCAGCACGTCGTCCTGCTCCACAAACGACATCTCCATGTCCAGCTGGGTGAAGTCCGGCTGGCGGTCGGCGCGCAGGTCCTCGTCGCGGAAGCAGCGCGCCAGCTGGTAATAGCGGTCAAAGCCCGCAATCATCAGCATCTGCTTGAACAGCTGCGGGCTCTGCGGCAGCGCGTAGAACTCGCCGGGATTCTGGCGGCTGGGCACCAGAAAGTCGCGCGCGCCCTCTGGCGTGGACTTGGTGAGCATGGGCGTTTCCACCTGCACGAAGCCCTGGGCGTCCAGAAAGGCCGTCACGGCGGCCACCGCCCTGGAGCGCAGCAGCAGGCCGCGCTGCATCTCGGGGCGCCGCAGGTCCAGATAGCGGTACTTCAGGCGAATATCCTCTGACACCTGATCGCCCTTATCCAGCTCAAAGGGCGGCGTCTTGGCCGGGTTCAGCACCCGCACCCGCGTGGCCAGCACCTCGTAATCGCCCAGTCCCCCCTTGCGCTGGCCCTCGGGGCGCAGTTGAAAATGTCCCTCCACCTCGGCCACGTACTCGGCGCGCAGGCGGTCGGCATCGGCAAAGGCGGGGGAATCCGGCTCCACCTGCACCTGCACGGTGCCGCTGCGGTCGCGCAGTTCGGCGAAAATCAGCCCGCCCAGGTCGCGGCGGCGGCTGACCCAGCCCTGCAGGGTGACGGTCTGCCCGGCGTGCGTGTCGTTGAGGTGGCCAATCATGGCGGTGCGTTTCATGCGTGCTCCTGCGGATTCTGGGTCAGCTGGCCCTGTAAGAAGGTGTGCAGGTCGCGGGTGTGCACGCTCGTCTGCGTGCCCGTGACCAGATTTTTGATGCTGAGGGTGTCCCCCTCGACTTCCTGCGAGCCGATGAGGGCCACGAGGTGCGCGCCCCGGCGCTCGGCGTCGCGGAAGGCGGTGCCCGGCTTCAGGGCGCGGTAGGCGAATTCCGCCCGGCCCACCCGGCGCGCCCCCAGGGCCACCGTGGCGGCGTAGCCCACGTTCTGCTCGTCCAGTGCGGCCACGTACAGCAGCGGCCCTTCGGGTGCCGGCAGTGCCCGGCCCTCGGCCTCCAGCGCCAGCAGCAGCCGCTCCACGCCAAACGCCCAGCCAATGCCAGGCACGGGTTCCTTGCTGCCCAGCTCCTGCGCCAGCCCGTCGTAGCGGCCCCCGCCGCCCAGCGCGGACTTGGCCCCCACGCCCTCGTGGTGCAGCTCCCAGGCCGTGCGCCGGTAGTAGTCCAGCCCCCGCACGATGCTGGGGTCGAGGTCATACGCCACGTCCCAGGTGTCCAGGTACCGCTGCACCGCCTCAAAGTGGGTTCTTGCTTCCTGACCCAGGAAGTCCAGCATGGGCCGCACGCCCAGCCGGGCCATCAGGGCCTGATCGTCCTCACTCTTGGAGTCCAGAATGCGCATGGGGTTGCGGTTCAGGCGGTCCCTGGAATCCTCGGACAGGGCGTCCAAGTGCGGCGTGAACACCCCGCGCAGATACTCGTTGTAGGCTTCGCGGTCCTCGGGGTCGCCAATGCTGCCCAGCTTCACGCGCACGCCCTGGAGGCCCAGCGCCTGCACCACCTGCACCATCAGGGCAATCGCCTCGGCGTCCACCAGGGCGTCGGCGCTGCCCAGCACCTCGTAGTCCACCTGATGAAACTGGCGCAGCCGCCCGCGCTGCTGGCGCTCGGCGCGGAACATGGGCCCGTGGGTCCAGAGTTTGAGCGGCGTGGGCAGCTGTTTCAGGCCATTCTGCAGGTATGCCCGGACCAGCCCCGCCGTGCCTTCCGGGCGCAGGATATACCCGCCGTGATCCCCGAAGTAATAGACGGTGAACATCTCCTTGCGCACGATGTCAGTGGAGCCGCCCACGCCGCGCTTCACCAGTTCGGCCTCTTCAAACAGCGGCGTGTCCATGCGCTGCGCACCGGCGCGTTCCAGCACGCCGCGCGCGGTCTGCACCAGCCAGGCGTGGGCCTGGGCCGAAACATCAAGCGTGAGTTTCGGACTGCCGGCAGGCAGGTGGTCTTCGGTGCCCTTGGGGCGTTTGATCGCCATAACAGAGCGGAGCATAGCGCGGGGCGCCGGGGCACATGGGCCAGGGCAGAGCCCGGCGCCCCCCTCAGGCCGGCGCCGGCTCCAGGTCGAACACCACCACCTCGGCCGGGCAGGCCCAGCGCAGCGGCACCCCGGTGACCCCCAGCCCCTGCGACACGAAGCCCAGCGCCTCGCCCGCCTGGGCCTGGGTGGGCTGGCCCTCGGCGGGTGACTGCACGATGCGCGTGCCGCGCACCCAGCCGCGCAGTACGTTCAGCAGCGTGGAACGCTGTTTCAGGGCCCCGAACAGCGGCAGCCGCACCTGCCCGCCGTGGGTGTGCCCGCTGAGGGTCAGGCCCACCCAGGCCGGCACCTGGGTGAGGTAATCGGGGTTGTGCGAGAGCAGCACCACCGCGCCGCCCGCCCTTCCCTGCAGCGCCGCGTCCAGGTCCTGGGTGCCGAACCACCAGTCGTCCACGCCCGCCACATACAGGTCGTCACGCAGCTGCACCCCGGCGTTGTTGATCAGGCGCACGCCAGAGAGCCGCAGGCGCTCGGCAAAGGTGGTGCGCGCGGCGTTGGTGTTCAGGCTGGTCCAGTCGTGATTGCCCCACACACCGTAGACCCCCAGCGGCGCGTGCAGCCGCGAGAGTTCGTCCAGCAGCTTGCGGTGGCGCCGGGTGCCCACCCCACTGTCCAGAAAATCGCCGGTAATCACGATCACGTCGGGCCGCGCCTCCAGCACCGCCGAGACCCAGCGCCGCACCGAGCGGTGGCCCACGAACAGGCCGTAATGCAGGTCACTCAGCTGCGCCACGCGCACGGGACGGGTCAGCCCCGGCAGCGCGACCCGTTGCTGGTTGATCACGAAACGGTACGAGTTGGACACCGAAGCGGCACTCAGGGCCAGCGAACTCCAGCCGGCGGCGCGCAGCACACGAAAGACACCCATGCCCCTGAGCTTATGCTGAGCGGCCTGCAAAAGACCGCCGGCGTGGCCAGCGGTCTTGCGAATGAAGGCTGTGGTGAGGGGGCCCTTACTGCCGGATGCTGAACGGCAGCCCCGTGGACTGCCGCCCCGCCACTTCCACGAACAGCCAGCTGCCGCCCACCGGGGCGTCGGCCGGCACCGTCAGCACGATTTCGCTGTCGCTCCAGGACCGCACAGCCGTGGCCGGGAAGAGGTAGCCGCCCTGGCCACGCTCGTCGGCGCCCAGGCGCACGCGGCCGGTGCTGGGGCCGCCCAGATAGCGGCCCTGAATGGTCACGGTGCCGCCGCGCGCCGCCGCTTCCGACACCTTGATGAGCATGGGGGTCACCGTCACCATGGCGGTTTGCTGCGCGGGCGCGCAGGCCACCAGGGGCGCGGTCAACACTAAAGAAGCAACCAAGAAACGCAGCATGCTTGAACCTCCGTGCCCGCAGTGTAATACAGGCGATGACCCTTTCTGTCGCTCCCCTCACGCCCCAGGGTCCGCTGCGCGCCAAACGCATTCTGGTGGTCTTTAACCCCAGAAGCGGCAGCGGCGACAGCCAGTTGCCCCTGTTTCTGTCCCTGCTGCGTGCCGAAGGCGCCGAGGTGACCGAGCGCGAGCTGAAGCCCGAGACCCCCATGCGCGAGTATGTGGGCGATCTGGAGCAGTTTGACGCCGTGGTCGCGGCCGGCGGCGACGGCACCGTGAGCAGCCTCGCCTACGCCGCGCGCCACACCGACCTGCCGCTGCTGGCCTTTCCGGCGGGCACCGCCAACCTGATCGCCCTGAACCTCGAACTGCCCCACGACGCCGCCGCGCTGGTGGACATCATGGCCCAGGGTCACACCCTGCGCCTGGACATGGGCGAGGTGGAGGTCAAGGGCGAGACCAGCGGGTTTTGCATGCTCGCCGGGGCCGGCGCCGACGCCAGCATGATCCGCGACAGCGAGGAGCTGAAAGCCCGCTACGGCGAACTGGCCTATGTGATCAGCGCCATGAAGCAGCTCAACCCCAAGAAGACCACCTTTCACCTGGAAATTGACGGCGTACCCCGCACCTTCGAGGGCATTGGCGTGATGGTCGCCAACTTTGGCATGGCCAACTACCGCCTGCCCATCACCAGCGACATCAGCCCCGCCGACGGCCGCTTCACCGTCATTCTGATGAAGGCGGGCAACATCCTGCGCCTGGTCCCCAACCTGATTGATTCGGTGCGCGCCAAGCTGAACCTGGGCGACCCGGTGTTCAGCGGCAACCTGGAGACCCTGGAGGCCCGCACCGTCAAGGTAGATGCCGACGAGCCCTTTCCCCTGCAGTACGACGGCGAGCTGCACGTGGAAACCACCCCCTTCGAGGCGCGCATTCTGCCCGGCGCGGTGCGCTTTCTGACCCCCGCCAAACGCACCGATCTGGAAACCTGAAAAGAACCAGTCTGATACGTGTTCCGAAAAATTCCGGAACATATTCCGGAATTTTTCCGACCGGAGGGAGCAGGAACAAAGACGGAGTTCCGGGAATTGGGCTGGAACAGCGCCGAAGGCGGGGAACATCCGGCTCTTTCCCGGATGTTATGGAAATGAACGGAATCCGTATGAGAGGGCAAAAAACAGGCAGGCTCACAGGAAGGCCAGGAAGGGGCCTCGGCGCGCGGCTGAGGGGTTAAGGTACTGCGGATGAACAGCGAGACCCGGACCTGCCGCGTCTGTCGGCGCCCCCTGTCCATAGAAAACTTTCCCAAAAACCGCCCTGATGGAAGTCGGCACTACCGTTGCCTTGACTGTCAGGCAGCGGCCTATCGTCAGCGCTACGGTCAAGATGATCGGCGCCGCGCCTTTCAGATTGCCTATAGCATGAACGGCAGTGTGCTCCGGCGCTTTCCTCACTTGCAGGCCGTGGAACCAGGCTGGCTGGCACAGTTGTTTTGGGCAACGCCGGCCTGTGCCTACTGTGGCCTTCCGAACGAGCAAAATGGTCTGGGCTTCCAGATTGATCATATTCAGCCCCTGAGCCGAGGTGGCCGCCATGAGCCGCAGAACCTGGTGCTGGCCTGCGCGCAGTGCAACCGCGCCAAATGGAACCTGACTCGTGCGGAGTTTGAGGAGTGGTTGGCGCGCGCGGCCCAACGCTTGACGCAGAAGCCTCCTCCACCTAATGTTCTATAATTTCACTTATGAAACATAAGAGGTATCGGTGAACAGTACGGCGCTGGTTCTGGCCTCACGCTGGGCCAGTGCAGCTAACCGCCGGCGTGAGGGCCTGCGCGCGGCACACACCCAGGACGCAGCGGCGCTCACCGACCTCCTCCACACCTATATGCGTCTCAAATCCAGTCGAGGCGGCCGCATCAGCGACCTGACGCTGGCGCATTATGCGGAGAGCGTGCGGCGTTTCCTGACGTTTACTGGACCACCTGAAGCACCCACGCAGGCGCTCAATCAGCTGTCTAACGAGGTGTTCGAGCTGTGGCTGCTGCACCTCCAGACTGAAGGGCTCTCTGCGGCCAGTGTGAAACGCCACCTGTACGGGGTACGCAATCTGATGAAGGCCCTGGTCTGGGCCAGGGTTCTGGACCACGATCCCAGCGCCGGGGTTCGGCCACCCGGGGACACGACCCCCGCCCACGCGCGCAAACGGGCTATCGAAACGGGCGCTTACGCAGCGCTGTTGCAGCTGCCCGACGCACTGCACCCAAGCTCTCCCACCCGGGCCACGCGGGACAGGCTGCTCCTGTTGCTGGGCGGCAGTGTGGGGTTGCGGGCAGCCGAAATTGTGGGGCTCAATCTGGGCGACGCCGATCTGACCACAGCGTCTTTGCATGTGCGCGGGAAAGGCGGCAAAGAGCGCCGGATTCCGCTGACCGCAGGTGTCAAAGCGGCCGTGCAGGCGTGGCTGCTTTGCAGGGTGTCAGTCGCGACCACCACGGCCCCTGACGCGCCGCTCCTGGTGTCCTTGACCCCCAGGAATCTGGGGGGACGCCTGACCACCAAAGGCGGGCGGGATATCGCGGCCAGCTATTACAAGGCGCTGGGATTGCCCACCGACATGTGGGGCCTTCACACCCTGCGCCGCACCGCTGGCACCCATCTCTACCGCGCCACCCGCGACCTTCACGTGGTGGCCGATGTCCTGGGCCACGCCTCGGTGAACACCTCGGCGATCTACGCCAAGATGGATACTGAAGTCCGCAGGGAAGCCATGGAGGCTATGGAGGCCCTACGCGAGAAGCCCAAGTCCTAAAGCCACCGCGCCCGCCGCTGCCAGCCATACAGCAGCATTAGAAGCGCCAGCGCCAGGGCCGGGCCGTCGCCCACACGCACAAACACCGTGGTCCCGCTCAGCAGCCTGGGGCGCACATCAAGCACCTGTACGCTGTCGCCTGTGTCCACCGTCTGCACCGGCTGGCCCAGATCGTTCACGCTGCCAGCCACACCCAGGTTCACGCTGCGCACCAGCCAGCGCCGGGTTTCGATGGCGCGTACCCGGCCCATCTGGAAATGCTGCTCCACACCCCAGCCCTTGTACCAGCCGTCGTTGCTGGGGTTGACCAGCAGCTGCGCGCCCTGACTGGCCAGCGTGCGCGCCACCCAGGGAAACACGCTGTCGTAGCAGACATAGGTGCCGTACTGAACCCCGTTCAGCGTGAGGGGCACCAGGGTCTGGGCGGGCTGAATATCACCCAGGCTCAGGCCCAGCACCCGCTCCAGCAGGCCATAGAGGGGCGAGAGCACGGCGTCGAAGGGCCGGGTTTCTCCAAACGGCACCGGGCGCGCCTTGGCGTTGGCGCTCTGAACCTGCCCCTGGGCGTTGAGGCTGGTGACCTGATTGAAGCGGCGCGCCGTGAGGCCCCCATTGGAGGTGGGAATAAATTCGGTGCCCCCAATGCCGCTGATGCCGGGCCCGGGAAAGTTCGGGACTGGCAGGCCGGGGGCGGGCGCTGGGCCCCCCGGCAGCTCAATGGCCCCCTCGCTCCAGACCACCACGCTGCCGGGGGGACGCTTCAGACTGGGCTCACGGAACAGCCCAAACAGGGTGTCCGCCGGCAGCGTGCCCGCTGCCCGGTCAAAGCCGTTGATGGTCACCCGCAGCACCCGCATGGGCTGCTCAGGACCCTCGCCGGGCACGCGGGTCAGGCCGTAGCCCAGGGCCCCGCCCCAGGCCAGGGCGGCCAGCAGTGCCGGACGCAGCCAGCCTCTTCCCCACCGCTCCAGCCACCCGTGGGCCAGGGCCGCCGCACTCAAGGCCACGAGCACGCTGCCCAGCAGCACCCCGCCCAGGTCCGCCACCTGAATCGCTGGCGTGGGCAGCAGCGTGTACCCCAGGGTCGGCCAGGGAAAGGCCAGAGGCCCCAGCATGCGCAGCCATTCCAGCAGCACCCAGCCGCCCGCCAGGGTCCAGACCCGCCCGGTGGCTGAAGGCGTCAGGCGGGTGGCGAGCAGGGCCATAGCCCCCAGGAAGGCGCCCTGGAGGGCAAACAGCAGCCCGGCCAGGGCACCCATGGGCACGAAGCCCCGGAACAGGTCCACCAGAAAGGCCCCCAGCCACCACAGATGCAGCCCCATGTACCCAAATCCCGCCCAGAACAGGCGCCCGGCCGCCTGCCGGGGGCTCTGAGCGCGGGCGGTGAACACCAGGATGGCGGCCAGAGGCAGGGCGCTCAGCACACTCCAGGGCAGCGGCAGACCGCAGGCGCCCAGGGCCAGGCCCAGCAGCAGGGCGGTGACGGGAACAGGCATGGAAGCCATGATAGAGCCGCGCCCGGGGCCCGCTTCCTGTGCCCCCAGCGGCGAAGGGCAGGGCAGTGACCGGGGCCCCCCGTGGGTGCGCACCCACAGAGGGCGGAATGTTCTAGGATAGGTGCACCTTGCGAGTGGCCTTTATCAGTGACATACACGGCAACATTCACGCCCTGACGGCGGTGAAACGCTTCCTGAGCGAGAACATTGTCAATCAGGTGATTGTGGTGGGCGACCTCGTGGGCTACGGCGCCAGCCCGGGGCCGGTCATTGACTTTGTGCGGCGTGAGGGCTGGATCACCGCTCTGGGCTCCAGCGACATGCGCGTGGCCATTGACCTGGGGGACCGCAACGACCGCAAGGGCGTGGCCGATCAGGTGCTGACCTGGACGAAAAAAATCCTGACCCCCGAGCAGCTGGACTTTCTGCGCCGTCTGCCGCCGGGCGGGCGCATCACGACGCCCATTGGCCGGGTGCGCTTCTTTCACGGCAGCCCGCACGCCCCGGACCAGCGCCTGGATCTGATGGCCCCCGAGCGCGAACTGGAAGCACTGGCTGATTCGCTGGGTGCGCGCGTGATCGTGGTGGGCGGCTCACATGTGCCGTTTGTGCGCGTGCTGGGCGACACCACTTTCGTGGACCCCGGCAGCGTGGGCCTGACGCTGAACCACGAACCCGGCGCCGACGTGGCGATTGTGGACTGCGTGGGCCGCAAGCCCAAGGTATCGCTCCACAAGGTGACCTATGACTTTGCCTCCAGCGCCTTTGACATCATGGCCTGGAACCTGCCCCCGGTGATTGCCGACGTGATTCGCACCGGGCGGATGGGGTAGGAAAGTTCAGGCGCGGCGGACCCACACACAGGTCCGCCGCGCTGTTCTGGGCTCAGGCCGGCACAGGGGCCAGCGCGTCCAGGAAGCGCTCGGCCAGACCGCGTTCGCCCAGCAGGTCTTCCAGGGCGCGCAGCAGGGTCAGGTACGGTGCAGGGCGGGCCGTCTCGCCCATCAGGCCCAGGCGCCAGATCTGGCCGGCGGTGGGGCCCAGGCCGCCCGTCACGCTGATGTGGCGCTCGCGCAGGCGGCCGCGCACACCCGCGTCGTCAAAGCCGGGGGGCAGCCGCAGGGCCAGCACGGTGGGCAGGCGGGCTTCGGGGCGGGCCACGTAGGGCGTAAACCCCAGGGGCGCCAGGGCCCGCTGCAGCGCGCCGCCAATCTGCGCGGCGCGGGCCTGCCGGGCGTGCAGCCCCTCGGCCAGGGCGGCGCGCAGGGCCGCGTGCAGGGCGTAATGCAGGTTCACCGGCACGGTGTGGTGGTAGCTCTGGCGGTCCCAGTAGTCGCGCAGGCCGTCAAAGTCGCAGTACCACAGCGGCGTGGGGGTCCGCCGCGCCGCAAAGCACTCGAACGCCCGCGCACTGATTGCCACCGGGGCCAGTCCGGGGGGGGCTGACAGGCATTTCTGGGCGCCGGTATAGGCGTAGTCCACCCCCCAGTCCTGCATGAAGAAGGGTTCCATGCCGGCCGTGGTCACCGCGTCCACCGTCAGCAGGGCGCCGCTGCCCCGCACCAGGGCCGCCAGGGCGGGCACCGGGTTCAGCACACCGGTGCTGGTTTCGCCGTGCACCACCGCCACCAGCCGCGCGCCGTCCAGCTGCGCGGCCACCGCCGCCGGTTCAATGGGCTCGCCGTGTGGGGCCTGCACCACGCGCACGCGGGCGCCGTAGCGGGTCGCCATCTCGGCCATGCGGGCGCCGAACGAACCGTTCACGCACACCAGCACCTCGTCGCCCGGTTCCACCAGATTGGCAAAGCCCGCCTCCATGCCCAGACTGCCGGTGCCGGCCAGCAGGGCGGTGAAAGTGTCGGGGGCCGCGCCGTACATGACGCGCAGATCAGCCTGAATCTCCCGGTTCAGGGCGAAGACTTCCGGGTCCATGTGGCCCAGCATGGGGCGGGTCAGGGCCGCGAGCGCGTCCGGGTGAATCGGGGTGGGGCCGGGCGTCAGGAGGGTGTGCTCGGGCAGGGAAACGGCCATGCGCCCCAGGGTAAGGGAGTGGGGGGAGTTTGGCAATAGGATTGCGTGAAGCTGTGGAATCCCTGAGCCCAGCAGGGCAAGATTGCTTATGATGAATCTTTCGGAGACTGGGATTGCTCGAATTTCAGAAAATGCCCCTTCGCTGGTGCGTCCTGGCCGGCAGGGCGGTCGGGGCACCTGGGGCGCGCAGCCTCTAGCATGGGGAGCATGAGTGAGCCCACCCTGCGTGCGGTGCTGTTTGACCGGGACGACACGATTGCCTACACCGACCCGGACGTGTACCGCGAGGCGGCCGCCTGGATTGCCCAGACCTTTGGCCTTGGGCCAGACGCGGCGCTGCACGCCCTGCGCGACCAGTGGCGCGCGCGCGCCCTGACGTGGTGGGACCTGCGCTCGCAGGCGCAGGAAGACGCCTTCTGGGCCGACTACGGCACCGAGCTGACCGGGCGCCTGGGCCTGCCGCCCGAGGCCGCTGCGCAGCTGATGGCCACCTATCCCTACGAGGTCTACATGAAGCCGGTGCCGCACGCCCGCGAGGTCCTGCTGGAACTGCGCGCCCGGGGCCTGAAGGTGGGCGTGCTGAGCAACACCCTGCCCAGCATTGACCGCACGCTGAGGGCGGTGGGCCTGGACGATCTGGTGGATGTGGCGGTGGCCACCTGCGTGGTGGGGGTGCACAAGCCCGATGCCGGCGCCTACCTGCACGCCGCCGGGGCCCTGGGGGTGGCGCCCGCCGAGGTGCTGTTTGTGGATGACAAGGCCGAGAACGTGGCCGCCGCCCAGGCCCTGGGAATGCAGGCGGTGCAGATTGACCTGCGCGGCGAGGTACGCGGCGCCATCCACGACCTGCGGGCGGTGCTGGACCGGGTGCCGGGGCCGCCCCGCGCGCGGTGAGGCCGCTGCGCATTGACGGGCACCTGGACCTGGCCATGAATGCCCTGGACGGGCGCGACCTGACGCTGGACCTGGCCGCGCTGCGTGCCGGCGACCCGGTGGCCGGGCAGACGGCGACCGTCACGCTGCCGGAGTTGCGGGCCTCGGGGGTGCGCGTGTGCCTGGGCACACTGTTTGCCCTGCCGCGCACGCCGGGCAGCCCGCAGGGGTACGTGGACCATGGGGGCGCGCGCGCGCAGGCTCTGGCCCAATTGGAGGTCTACCACCGCTGGGCCGACGCCGGGCTGGTGCGGCTGCTGACCAGCCGGGCCGAGGTGGCCGCCCATCTGGCCAACCCCGACGCGCCGCTGGGGGTGGTGCTGCTGATGGAAGGGGCCGACCCGGTGCAGGACGCGGATGATCTCCCCTTCTGGGTGGCGCGGGGCGTGCGCCTCATCGGGCCGGCCTGGGGGCGCACGCGCTACGCCGGGGGCACGGGCGCGCCGGGCCCGCTGACCCCCGCCGGGCGGGAACTGGTGAGCGCCATGCGCGAGTTGGGGTTGACGCTGGACGCCTCGCACCTGGACGACGCGGCCTTCTGGGACGCGGCGGAACTGGGGGTCTCCATGATCGCCTCGCACGCCAATGCCCGCGCGCTGGTGCCGGGCAACCGCCACCTGAGTGACGAGATGGCGCGCGCGGTGGCGCAGGCGGGCGGCGTGATCGGGCTGGTGTTCCTGAACCGCTTTATTCGCCCGCTGCCCGAAGGCCGCCTGGACCGGGTGCCGCTGAGCGAACTGGCCGACCATGCCCGCCATTACGCCGGGCTGGTGGGCTGGCATCATGTGGCCCTGGGCAGCGATCTGGATGGGGGCTTTGGAGCGGAAAAGGCGCCGGCCGGCGTTACGCGCCACCGCGACATCTGGGGGCTGCTGGACGACTTGCCCCCCACAGCGCGCGCCGGCGTGGCCGGCGGCAACTGGGCGCGCTGGCTGACCACGCGGCTCTGAGGGCCTGTGGCGGCTCCGTTCGGCGTAGGCTGGGGCGCGTGACGGACTTTGTTCTGGACCCCCGCATTCACGCCTTCGACGAGGCGGCCCGCGTGGCCGACAGCGCCCTGCGCGGCCAGCTGCCCGGCGAGGGCTGGCGCTACCTGGGCACCCGGCCGCAGTGGGCGGGCCCCGGGCGACTGAGCCTGCTCGGTGACCCCGAAGGCCGCGCCGAGCAGGTGACCGAGGCGCTGCCCGGCGAGCCCCTGGCCCTGCTGTGGGAAAACCGCGAGGGCTGGGCGCGGGTGCGCACTGCACACGACAGCTACCTGGGCTGGGTGCGCGCGGGCGACCTGCAGCCCCAGCCGCCCGGGGCGGAGCGGCTGCCGGTCACGGCCCTGCGCGCCCACGCCTACGCGGAGCCGGGCATCCGGCACGCGCTGGTGGGCGAACTGGCGCTGGGGGCCCAGGTGGGCACGCGGGCCGGTGAGGTGGTCGAGGAGAACGGGCGCCGCTGGGTGCCCGTCACCCTGGCCGGCGGCGCCGACGCCTGGGTGCAGGCGGCCGCCTTCGCCCCGGTGCCGGGGGATGTGGCGGACCTCGCCCTGCGCTTTCTGGACGCGCCGTATGTGTGGGGCGGGCGCAGCGCCTGGGGCCTGGACTGCTCGGGGCTCACGCAGGTGGTGTATGCGGCGCACGGGCGGGCCCTGCCGCGCGACGCTGATCAGCAGCAGGCGGCGCTGCAGGCCGTCGACACGGCGCAGCGCGGCGACCTCGCCTTCTTTCCCGGGCACGTGGGCCTGATGCTGGACGACCGGCGCATGGTGCACGCCAACGCCACGCACATGCGGGTGACGGTGGAGACGCTGGGCGAGGGCGAGTACGGCACGCGCCTGCAACAGAGCCTGGAGGGCTTTGGGCGGTGGGCGCCTTGAGCCTGAGCTGGGAGACGCTGGAGCTGCACACCGCGCAGCCCTTTGGCATTGCCCGCTGGACCCACAGCGTGTATCCGCGCACCTTCGTGACCTTCACGCAGGACGGCGTGCGGGGGCAGGGCGAGGCGGCCCCGAATGCCTTTTACGGCGAGACGCGCGCCACGGTGGAGGGCGTGCTGCCCCTGCTCTCGGGGGCGCTGGAGGACCCCTGGGACTGGGACGGCCTGGGCGCACGCCTCGCGGCCCGGATGCCGCAGGGGCACCCCAGCGCCCGGTGCGCCCTGGAGATGGCGGCGGTGGATTGGTGCGCGCGGGCCGTGGGCCGCCCGGCGTGGCAACTGCTGGGCTTGAGTCCGCTGCCGTTGCCAGAAAGCAGCTACACCGTCAGCATTGCCGCGCTGGACGACATGCGCCGGCAGGCCCGCGAGGCAGCGGCGCGTGGGCACAGGGCCCTGAAGGTAAAGCTGGGCACCGACCACGACGAGGCGATTGTGGAGGCCCTGCGGGGGGAAGCGCCCGGGGTGGCCCTGCGGGTGGACGCCAACGCCGCCTGGACGCGCCCGCAGGCCCGGCGCATGCTGGACGTGCTCGCGGCGGCGCGCGCCGAACTGGTGGAGCAGCCCCTGGCGGCGGGCGACCTGGAGGGGCACGCGGCCCTGCGCGGGGTCTCGGCGGTGCCCATCGTGGCGGATGAAAGCCTGCACCATGTGGGGGATGTGCTGGCCCTGGCGCGGGCCTTTGACGGCGTGAACCTGAAACTGGCCAAGCTGGGCGGGCCGCTGCAGGCCCTGCGCGCCCTGCGGCTGGCGCGGGCGGCGGGCCTGCAGGTGATGATGGGCTGCATGATTGAAAGCAGCCTGGGCATCGCGGCGGCGGCGGCCCTGGCGGGCGCGTGCGACTGGGCCGATCTGGACGGCGCCCTGCTGCTGGCCGACGATCCGTATGCAGGGCTGGAGTGGACGGCCGGGCAGCTGGCGCGCCCGGTGGGCCCCGGCTGGGGCGTGGAGCGGCGGTGAACGAGCGTGGACTGCTGGCGGCGCTGAGGACGCGGGTGGCTGAGCGGCCCACCGATGAGGGTGACGCTTGCCTGGAGTGGCTGGGCCAAGACCGGGGCGCTGACCCAGGAGGGCTGGCCGGCGTCGTGGCTGCTGCTGGCGTACTGGGGCTGCGACGTGCACTCGGTGCTGGACCTGGACACCGGGCGGGTGGGGCTGTGCGATCTGGACGCCGTGGAGGATTTCGAGGCACCTGGAGAGGCCCTCCTGTGGCAGACGCCGGACCTTTCAACGTGGCTGCGGGCCTGGGCGCAGGGCGAGTCGCTGTTCTTCGACATGGCGGGTGAAGGGTGAGCCCCCGCGTTGCCCTGCTGGGCTGCGGCAACCGGGGGGCCGACGTCTACGGCCGACTCCTTCAGGCAGGCGGCGCCGTGATCACCCATCTGGTCGAGCCGCGCGCCGCCCGCCTGGCCGAGGTGGCCGCGCGGCATGGCGTACCCCCGGCGGCGCAGTTCGCCCACTGGGACGCCTTCTTTGCCCTGGGCCGGGTGGCCGACGCGGTGGTGATCGCCACCCCCGACGACGCGCATGTGGCGCCCTGTCTGCAGGCACTGGCCCTGGGCTACGACGTGCTGCTGGAAAAGCCGGTCTGCCTGCACGAACACGAATTGGAGCTGCTGCTCCGTGCCGAGGCGGCCTCGACGGGGCGGGTCACGGTGTGCCATGTGCTGCGGGCCACGCCGTTTTTTCAGGCGGTGCAGGGGGTGCTGGACGGGGGGGCCCTGGGGCGGCTGGTGGGCATTCAGCATGCCGAGAACGTGGCGCACTGGCATTACGCCCATTCCTATGTGCGGGGCAACTGGCGCGCGTCGCCGCCCGCCGCACCCTTCCTGCTGGCCAAGAGCAGCCATGACCTGGACCTGCTGCGCGCCTTTGCCGGGGCGCCGCCACTGCGGGTGAGCAGTGAGGGTGGGCTGCACCACTTCCGCCCCGGGGAAGCGCCGCCGGGGGCCGCCGCGCGCTGCGTGGTGTGCCCGGTGGTGGGCTGCCCGTCGGACGCGCGGACCATCTACCGGGGCCGCGATCCGCACGCCTGGCCGGTGACGGTGCTCACGGCTGGCGGGCAGACGCTGGAGGAAGCGCTGGCGCAGGGGCCCTACGGCGAATGCGTGTACCTGGGCCACAACACCCAGCCGGACCACCAAGCCGTGACCGTGCTGTTTGGGGGCGGCGTGACCGCGCAGCTCACGGTGAGCGCGTTTACCCACAACAACACGCGCACCCTGAAGCTGCTGGGCACCCACGGCGAACTGCGCGGCCAGATGGAACGCGGCGAGCTGGAACTTCACGACTTTCGCAGCGGTGCGCTCACCCGCTGGGTGGTGGACACGGCCGGCACCCACGGCGGCGGCGATCTGGGGCTGGTGGCGACGTGGCTGGCCTTTTTGCGTGGGGCCGCCTCTCCCCCGACGCCACTGGCGCAGTCTGTGGACGCCCACCGCCTCGCCTTTGCTGCCGAGCGGGCGCGGTTGGAGGGCCGGGTGGTGGAACTTTCGACTGGAGTGTGAGGTAAATGTTGGGGGAATCTATTCGTAAGTGAAAAGTATCACGATTGTATCAGATCGTGAATTTTTCGTTTCATTAGTGCTTCCCGAGCGTCCACCCATTGGCACTTCTGTTCAGGATCACAAATTCGGTGTTGCCCAGCACCAGCTCACCGCTCCGCCAGACCTGCTCAATGTCCCGGCCCAGCAGGGCGGCCAGACCGATACGCAGGATGCCGCCATGTGAAACCAGGGCGGCGGGCTGACTGGTGGGCAGTTCCTCCAGAGCCTGCACGAAGCGCGCGGCGATCTGCTCGAAGCTCTCCCCGCCCCGGAAGCCCAGGCCGCCGCCAGGCAGGCGCAGGTCCCCGGGGGCCGTTTTCAGGTCGCGGTAGGGGCGGCCGGCCCAGTCGCCGCAGTCCACCTCCTGAACATCGGGCACCACCTGCACGGTCAGCCCCAGGGCGCGGGCCAGGGGCTCGGCCGTCTGCTGGGCGCGGCGATAGGTGCTGGCGTACACCGCCTGTGGGCGGGGATCAGCGGCGGCCAGCTGCGCGGCCAGGGCCTGCGCCTGGGCGTGGCCTTGCTCGCTGAGTTCATCGCCCGCGCTGGTGGCGCCGCGCAGGATGCCGGCCACGTTGCCGGCCGTCTGACCATGTCGAATAAGCCACAGCTTCATGGCAGGCAGCATAGCGGGGGCTGCCAGCGCACCTTCGCTCACGGAGTGGCGCGCGCCCCTCCCCTATCCTGGGGCGGTGCATCCAGACGACCTGCCCGTGCTGCCCACCACGCCCGGCGTGTATATCTTCCGCAAGGGGGGCACGCCCATCTATATCGGCAAGGCCAAGAACCTCCGGGCGCGGGTGGGGCAGCATTTCAAGGCGGGGGGCAAAAGCGGCAAGTTCACGGCCCTGGCCGACACGCTGGAATTCATCACGGCCCGGAACGAGGTCGAGGCGCTGGTGCTGGAAGCCAATCTCATCAAGCAGCACCGCCCGCACTACAACGTCACCCTCAAGGACGACAAGCACTATCCCTTTCTGAAGCTGACGAATGAGGCCTTTCCCATGCTGGTGGTCACCCGGCGGGTGCTGAAAGACGGAGGCAGCTACTATGGGCCCTACCCGGATTCCTCGGCGGTGCGGCGGGTCAAGCACCTCATTGACACCATGTTTCCGCTGCGCAAGAACTCGGGGTTGCCGCTGCAGAAAAAGGCCCGGCCCTGCCTGAACTTTCACATGGGCCGCTGCCTGGGCCCCTGCGTGGACCGGGCCGAAATGGGCGCCTACGCCCGCGTGGTCGAGGACGTGAAATCGCTGCTGGAGGGCCGCGCGGCCCCCGTGGTGGCCCGCTTGAAAGACGACATGAAGGTGGCGGCCCAGAGCCAGGATTTCGAGCAGGCCGCGCGCCTGCGTGACCGGGTGCAGGCGGTGGAGAAGCTGTTTGGCACCGAGCAGCACGCCTTTGTGAGCGACGAGACGGACCTGGATTTCCTGGGCGCGGCGCAGGCGGGGGAATACGCGATGGTGCAGCTGTTTCGCATGCGCGGCGGGCGCGTGGTGGGGCGCGACAAGCGCTTTCTCTCGGGCACCGAGGACGCGCCGCTGGGCGAGATCGTGGAAGCCTTTGTGCAGGATTACTACACCCAGGCCACCCATGTGCCGGGGCTGATTCTGCTGCCCGCCGACTTCGAGGACGCGCCGGTGTGGAGCGAGTTTCTCTCGGCCCGGGCCGGGCGCAAGATCGAGATGCGCACGCCCAAGCGCGGCGACAAGGTGGACCTCGTGGACATGGCGCAGCGCAACGCCCAGACGGGGCTGGAATCTGAACTTGCGCTGCTGGAGCGCCGGGGCGACCACCCGGGCCTGGACGCGCTGCGCGAGGTGCTGGCGCTGCCGGACCGTCCCTGGCGCATTGAGGGCTACGACAACTCGAACCTGTTCGGCACCAACATCGTCTCCGGGATGGTGGTGTTCGAGGGTGGGCGGGCGCGGCGCGGGGAACACCGCCGCTTCAAGGTCAGGGGCCTGGATCACCCCGACGATTACACCGCCATGCGCCAGACCATCACCCGGCGCTTTACCGGCAGCCTGGCCGACAAGCTGCCGCTGCCGGACCTGCTGCTGATTGACGGCGGGCGCGGGCAGGTGAACGCAGCGCTGGACGCCCTGAAAGAGGCGAAGCTGCACCTGCCGGTGGTGGGGCTGGCCAAGCGCGAGGAACGGCTGATCCTGCCGGGGCGCTACGGGGCGCAGTGGTGGCTGGACGGCGGCACAGAAATTGGGGTGGACCGCGAACTGCTGCTGCCGCACAGCCACCCGGCGCTGCGGGTGCTGATTGGCGTGCGTGACGAGGTGCACCAGTACGCGGTCACCTATCACCGCAAGCTGCGCGGCCAGGACATGCTGCGCAGTGTGTTCGACGATCTGCCGGGCATTGGGCAAAAGCGCCGGGACGCCCTGCTGGAGCACTTCACCAGCCTGGAAGACCTGGCCGGCGCGCCGGTGGAACAGATTGCAGCGGTGCCGGGCATGACCATGCGCGCGGCGCAGAGCGTGAAGACGTTTCTGAGTGAGCGGGAAGCGAGGCAGGCCCCGGTAACGGGCTAAGGGGGCGGGCCTACCTCCGGTTCGGCAGGTGAACCGGGAAGCTGGTGGGCGGCGGCGAGATGTGGGCCCACCCATGAGCACAGGGAGCGAGCGCCTGCGTTTTCCAGTCCCCCCTCTTTAGATTGAGCGGCTTAAGGTGTGCTCTTGGGCCGTTTTGGCTGGACAGAGGACAGGATGCCAGACCACTGAGTGAACCGGCTGTGGCACCATGCGCGGCGACACCACAGCTGATGCGCCCACTTCCCCAGGTCCTGGCCCGGGGGCGGGCTGCACGCTGGCCGGGTGATCCTCACTGTCTGCTGGTTCTGGGAGACCTCTATGAAGCACACTTTTGCCCTCCTGCCGCTTGCCACCCTCGCCCTGCTGGCCGGTTGTGCCGGGCAGGCGCCGCTGCCCGAGGGCGCAGCCTTGAATCTGCAGGGGGGGCCCACCTTCCGCGTGGACCTGCGCGAAACGCCGCTGAACGCTCTGGATGCTGCCGCCCGCACCCGCCTGTCGCAGGACACGGCCGTGGAAGTCACCCTGCGCAGCGGCACTGCCCTGATGTACCGCAATGTGGCCGGCCATATCGTCGTGGACGGCGACATGCTGCTGGGCCGCTCGGAGGACGCCGCAGAGGTGCTCGCTCGCCTGGACAAGGCCCCGGCCGGCAGCCTGGGCACCCAGAGCCTCTCGCGCTTTGCAGCGGGTGGGGGCAACTGGGCCAACAGGACAGTGCCGTATTTCTGGAAACAGGGTGCCCTGACGGCCACGCAGGCCGCAGCCGTGAACGCGGCAGTGGAACGCTGGAACGCGCAGGCCGGCGCCACGCTGCGCTGGGTGTGGAACCCGGGCGCCACCCACAAGGTGGAATTCGTGGTGGGCGGCGGCGGCTGCGGGTCGTCGTATGTGGGCGCCATTGGGGGCACGCAGCCGCTGACCATTGCGCCGAACTGCTTTAACAACAGCACCATCATTCACGAGATGGGCCACGCCTCGGGCTTTCACCATGAGCACCAGCGCTGCGACCGCGACAATTACATCACGGTGGGCAGCGCCTACGTGGGCGACACCACCAACTTCGGCAGGACCTGTAGCGCCTACACCCACGGCCCCTACGACTACGACTCGGTCATGAACTACTTCCCGCCGTACATTTACGCGCGCAGCCAGCCGGTGGGCACCTACAACGGCTCGCCGGGCAACCTGGGCAAGGTCCCGGACCTCAGCCGGGGCGACCTGTTCGCGCTGCAGGCCATCTACCCGGGCGGCACCACCCCGCCGCCCACCACGGGCCGCACCTACACAGGCACGCTGGGCAGCGGCGCCGCCACGGTGCAGCCCGGGTCGTCGGGCTTCTCGTATGCGGGTGGCACCCTGAAAGGCGCGCTCACGGGGCCAGCGGGCAGCGACTTCGACCTGTACCTGCAGCGCTGGTCGGGTTCGGCGTGGGGCACGGTCGCGCAGAGCACCAGCCCCGGCCACACCGAGGCCATCACCTCTGCTGCAGGGGCAGGCACCTACCGCTGGTACATCTACAGCTACAGCGGCAGCGGCGCATACAGCCTGGTGGAAACGAAGTAAAGTTCGCCGCTGGCTCCAACAGCCAGCCGCCCCTCTTCACTGGGAAGGGGGGCGGCTGGTGGTGTGGGGGCGCGGCGTCACGCGGCGCTCAGGCGGTGCAGCAGGGCGCGGAGGTTCAGGCGCAGCCCCACCCTGGGGGCGCTGGGCTGGGCGCGGGCGGCCTGCCGGGCGAGGCGGTAGTGGGCGGCTTCGTCCAGAAGAGACTGGGCGCGGCCGGGGCCGGGATGCTGGTCAAGCATGGTGGGGTCCTGTACGCGCCGCTGCCCCGCTGGCAGCCTGTGGTGGCGCGCGTCTGTGGCCCTTATGGTGCGCCCTGGCCCCCCGCTGGCACATGCCGCACCTGGCTCAGGGACGGGTGCGCCATTGTTCGTAGTGGGCTTAAGCATGCAGTCTGTGGCATACAGCGTCCGAAACAGTGCGCAGGGGTGTCGGCATGTTGCCAACAGGGACAGATTGCCCGGCAGTCAACCTGCAAGGCGCCGCAGGAGAGAAACATCCGGCTCTTTTGAGATGGGCCAGAACTGAACAGCACTCCGGATTAAGCATCCGGCAACGCGCGCCGGAGGTGCCAGGGGCTGTAATGGGCAGATGTTCGACCGGGTGCGCCGCGAATTTCTGCCCTTTGTCCGGCAGCGCTGGCGTTCGCTGCTGCTGCTGTTGCTGGGCGTGCTGGTGCCCCTGCTGCTGTTCACCGAACTGGCTGAGGAGGTCATTGAGGAAGGCGGCTTTGCCTGGGATCAGGCGGTGCTGGCCTGGTATGCCGCGCAGCGCACCCCGGGGCTGACCCAGGCGGCCGAAGTGCTGGCGCAGGTGGCAGGGGTGAAGGTGCTGCCCTTTGTCACACTGGCCATTGCGTGGCTGCTGGGCCAGGCCGGGCGCGGGCAGGGCCGCCCCCACGGCTGGTTTCTTTTGACGGGCGTGCTGGGGGCCACGGCGCTGAACGTGGCGGCCAAACTGGTCTTTCAGCGCCCCCGCCCGGATGAACTGGTGGCCGTGTTGACCGAACCCGGGTTCAGCTTTCCCAGCGGCCACGCGATGGCCAACGCGGCCTTTGGCTTTGCCATGGCGCTGGTGTTCTGGCGGTCGCGGGCGGGCTGGCCGGTAGCGGTATTTGGCCTGTGCTGGGCGGTGCTGGTGGGGACCAGCCGCAATTATCTGGGGGTCCACTACCCGTCAGACGTCCTGGCCGGGGTGACGGCCAGCACGGCCTGGGTGGCGGGGCTGTACATGCTCATGGCGCGGCGCTGGCCTGGGCTGCGCGGCTCGCCGGCCGGACCCCGGGACACCCGGGAGTGACCAGAGTGAGGACAAGGGTCAGGCGTAATCTGATCTATAAGTGAAAAATATCACGATTATTCCAGATCGTGAATTTTTCGTTTCATTATGGATTGGATGGACCTGGCCCTCCCTGCTCAGCTCCCCTTCTCTGGCTTGAGCCTGTCGCAGCCGGTACTCGCCTCCTGTTCCCAGGGCAGGGCATTTCCTCCCCCCGCCCGGTTTAACCCGAGAGGTTGCCCTGCCAGGCAGGCGGGAAGCAGCGCTCAGGCCAGGGCGCGCTGGCCCAGGTCAAAGGCGCGGTGAACGGCGCGGGTGGCGGTCTCTACGTGTTCGCCCTCCACGGCCACCGACACGTTCAGCTCCGAGCTGCCCTGCGAGATCATCAGGATGTTCACGTCCTCGTCGGCCAGGGCGGTAAACATGCGGGCCGAGACGCCGCGCTGACCGCGCATGCCGCTGCCCACAATCGCCAGCACCGCCACGCCGGGCTGCTCCTCGATCTGCAGTTCCAGGCTGACCCCGGCGCGCAGAGCCGTGAGGGTGCGCTCGGCGTCGGCGGTCTGCACGGCCAGCGAGACGTTACTCATGGACGAACTCTGCGAGACCATCAGGAGGGTTACGTTTTCGCGGGCAATGGCGTCAAAGACGCTGGCGATCACTTCAGGAATACCCAGCACGCCCGCGCCACTCACGTTGATGATGCTCACGTTGCGAATGGCGGTCACGGCCTTGACGGGGTGCCCGGCCTCGTCGCGCGCCTCGGCCTGCACCAGGGTGCCGGGAAAGTCGGGGTCGGCGGCACTTTTCACGCGCAGGGGAATGCCACTTTCCTGCAGCGGGGTGACCGCCAGCGGGTGCAGCACCTTGGCGCCGAAATAGGCCAGTTCCATCACCTCGCCGTAGCTCAGAACCTCGATGTTGCGGGCGTCCTTCACCACGCGGGGGTCGGCGCTCATCACGCCGTCCACATCCTTCCAGGCCCACACTTCATCGGCGCCCAGGGCCTTGCCCACGATGGTGGCGCTGAAATCGGTGCCGCCCCGGCCCAGGGTGGTGATGGCGCCCTTGTCGGTCTCGCCCATGAAACCCGCCACCACCGGGGTGACGCCGGCCGCCAGCAGGCCGCTCAGGCGGTCCTTGACGCGCTCGTAGGTGCCGGGCAGCGGTTTGGCATTGCCAAAGTGCGTGTCGGTCAGGATGCCGGCCTCGCCGCCCGTGAGGTGGTGGGCGCGCAGGCCCGCCTGTTCCAGGGCCAGGCTCATCAGCGGCGCCGACAGGCGCTCGCCAAACGCCACGATCAGGTCGCGCGAGCGCGGGGTGAGTTCGCGCAGTAGATACACGCCGTAGACGGCCTGGCGCAGGGTTTCGTGCATCTCGCGCAGTTCGCGTACCACGGCGCTGTCGGGGGCGGCGCCCAGTTCCTGCGCGGCGGCGAAGTGGCGGGTGCGCAGCAGGGCAATCTCGTCGTTGGCGCTGGCAATGTCACCGGCCTGCGCGGCGCCGGCCAGTTTCAGCAGGCTGTTGGTCACGCCCGCCATGGCCGAGACCACCACCACCACCTTCACGCCGCCCTGGATGCTGCGCCCGGCCAGCGAGGCGCTGTGGCGCACGGCGCGGGCGTCTTGCATGTTCGTCCCGCCGAATTTCATGACCAGAAGCTCGTAACCCATAGCGCAAAGTATGCCGCGTGCCCGCCGGGCGGGGGGCGCGGGCGGTCTGGGCAGCCCCGGGGCCAGCCGACCCGGGGTGCAGGGCCGATCACAGCTGGGCCACAGATGACGACAGCAGTGTGTGGCCGCCGCAAGAAACCGACTAGAATGAATGGGTGATGACCCTGACTGCGCCCACAGTGCTGGATCAACTCAAGGCGCTCGCACAGGACACCCGGTACGACCTCGTGCGCCACCTGGCCCAGGGTGAACGCTGCGTCTGCGACCTGGAAGCCCTGCTGGGTCTTCCACAGTCCAAAGTGTCGTACCACCTGAATGTTTTGAAAGAAGCGGGGATGGTGGCCGCCGAACAGCGGGGGAAAAACGTGTACTACACGCTAAAGACAGCACCTCTGTTTCTGCTGGGCGGTCAGCTCCTCACCGACCTGTTTCCCGATCATCCAGGCCTGACACATCAAGCTAAATCGGTGTGTTAGGGTGGCTCTGTGCGCCGTGTCCTGATTCTCTGCACCCACAATTCTGCCCGTTCCCAGATGGCCGAGGGGCTGGTACGGGCCGCTGCCGCGCGCCTGGGGGTGGCCCTGGACGTGCATTCCGCCGGCACCGAGGCCACCCGGGTAAAGCCCGAAGCCGTCGCCGTGATGGCCGAACTGGGCGTGGATCTGTCGGGGCACACCAGTAAAACGCTCTGGGACGTGCCGGATGCCCAGCGCTTTGACTACGTGGTGACCGTCTGTGACAGCGCGGCGGCCGGGTGCCCGGTGTATCCGGCCGCGACCCAGCGGCGGCATTACCCGTTTGTGGACCCCAGCGGCGGCAGTCTGGCGCGCTGGCGGGCGGTGCGCGACCAGATGAAGCTTCAGTTTGATGCGTTCGTGCAGGCCCTGCAGGCCGGCGAGGCGCCGCCGCCGGGTCACCTGGACAGCCCCGCCGTGCCGGTGGCCTGAGGTGGCGCCAAGCCTGGGCCGCGCCGCTGTGGCCGAGGGACTGGGCACCTTTGCCCTGGTGTTCTTCGGGCCCGGGGCCGCTGTGGTGCAGGCCCAGACCGGGGCCCTGGGGCACCTGGGGGTGGCGCTGGTGTTTGGCCTGAGCGTGATGGCGGTGCTGGCCACGCTGGGCCCGGTGAGCGGCGCGCACATCAACCCGGCGGCCACGCTGGCCCTGGCGCTCTGCGGGCAGCTGCCCCGGGCCTGGGTGGCGCCCTACGTGGCGGCGCAGCTGACGGGGGCCGTGCTGGCGGCGCTGGCGCTGCTGGCCCTGCTGGGGCGCGAGGGGGGGCTGGGGGTGACTGTTCCGGCGGGGAGTGCGGCGCAGTCGTTTGGCCTGGAACTGCTGCTGACCTTCTTTCTGCTGCTGGCCGCGCTGCGCGCCGGGCGGCCCTGGGTGGTGGGCGGGGTGGTGGCCCTGGCCGCCGCCATGGGCGGGCCCATCAGCGGGGCCAGCATGAACCCGGCGCGCTCCTTTGGTCCGGCGCTGGTGAGCGGCATCTGGACCGCGCACTGGCTGTACTGGGTGGCCCCGGCGCTGGGGGCCGGGCTGGCGGCGGGCGTTCACCTGTGGCTGGGGGCCCCCGCACGCCCCCAGGCCCCGGCCGGGGGCTCAGCGGACCGTGGCGCCTCGGCCTGAAGGGCAGGGTCCGGATGGGCCAGCGCCGGGTCGTGGGGACCGCGCGGCTGCCTCTCCCCTGCCCCGGGGCACGGTGCTGGAGGTGCTGCTGGCGTTTGGCCGGCTGGGCCTGACCAGTTTTGGCGGGCCGGTGGCGCACCTGGGCTATTTCCGCACCGAATTTGTTCACCGCCGCCGCTGGCTGGATGAACCGGCGTACGCGGAACTGGTGGCGCTGTGTCAGTTTCTGCCGGGCCCGGCCAGCAGTCAGGTGGGCATGGCGCTGGGCCTGCAGCGTGCGGGGCTGCCGGGCGCACTGGCGGCGTGGGTGGGCTTCACTCTGCCCAGCGCGGCGCTGATGGTACTGCTGGCCCTGGGGATCAGCCGTGCGGGCGACCTGGCCGGGGCGGGCGGGCTGCGCGGCCTGAAGCTGGTGGCAGTGGCGGTGGTGGCGCAGGCGGTGCTGGGCATGGCGCGCACCCTCACGCCGGACCGGCCCCGTGCGGCGCTGGCCCTGGCAGCGGCCGTGGTGACGCTGCTGGCCCCCGCGCCGGTCGTGCAGGTGCTGATCATGGGCGCGGCGGGCCTGATCGGCTGGCGGTGGTTGCCCGCTAGGGTGGGATCGGCGGGTGAGGCGCGGCCGGCAGCCCTGTCGCGGCGGGTGGGGGCGGTCTGCCTGGGGCTGTTCGGGGCGCTGCTGCTGGCCCTGCCGCTGCTGCGCGGGGTGGTGGGGGGCCCGGTGCTGGAGGTGCTGGACAGTTTTTACCGCGCCGGCGCGTTGGTGTTCGGGGGCGGGCACGTGGTTCTGCCGCTGCTGGAGGCCGAGGTGGTGTCGCCGGGCTGGGTCACGCCGGATGCGTTCTTGGTGGGCTACGGGGCCGTGCAGGCGGTGCCGGGACCCCTGTTCACGTTCAGTGCCTACCTGGGCGCCGTGGCCGAGGTGGGCTTGCCCCGCCTCCTGGCGGCGGGGCTGGCGCTGGGGGCCATCTTTCTGCCGGCCTTTCTGCTGGTGGCTGGCGCCCTGCCCTTCTGGGCCCACTGGCGCACGCGGCCGGGCGCACAGGCGGCGCTGCGGGGCGTGAACGCGGCGGTGGTGGGGTTGCTGCTGGCCGCGCTGTATAGCCCGGTGTTCACCGGGGCTGTGGCTTCACCCCTGGATTTTGCGCTGGTGCTGGCGGCGTTTGCAGCACTGGAACAGGGCCGGGTGCCGCCGTGGCTGGTCGTGGGAGCGGGGGCGGCGCTGGGCGGGGTGCTGCGCTAGGGCGGGCTCCTGCAGACAGCCGTCAATGGGCCCAGCGTGAGGGAAACTGCTGTTTGGGGCACCCGGCCAACGCTGCCCCATCCAACGCCAGTGCCACCAGTGGGCGTGGTAGGTTGACCACACTTCTTCAAGGACGTTCTGTGTTCAAGCGCTTCTAACCCTCACGGTCCACCACCTCACCCCACGCACCGGGGTGCATGTCGTGTTGTTCGTGAGGGATGGCGGAGGGGAACCACGTTCCCCTTTTCAGCACCCGTCTTCCCTCGATGTTTCGCCCTGTCGTGATTCCGAGGGAGGCCTGCATGAGCGCCTTAGCCACCCCGTCAAGCATCTACCACCTGCTTCTTCCCCATCCCCACCAGGCCGCGCTGCTGCTCATTGCAGACCAGGGGAGCTGGGCGTTACCCACCGTGACACCCAGTGAGCCCCATTTCGGCGTGGTTGCCCATCTCAACCAGACCGTTCAGACAACCTTCGGCCTGGACGTTGTGACCCTGTGCTGCCTGGGAGATGACTGGCAGCCCGGTGCTGAGATGATCAACAGCGTGTACGAGTTAGAGAACCTGACACCGGACAACAGGCATCCTGCGGGCACCCGCTGGGTGCTCCAGGACGAGGTCGCGGACCTGCGGCTCGGAACTCCGGAACACCGTCCACATCTGGACGACTGGTTCAGGGAACGGCGTGACGGCCGGCCGGCCACCCGGCGGCCCTGGGCCCAACCCGGCTGGTTTCAGGACACCTGTGCCTGGATCGAAGCGCAGCTTGAGCTCAGGGGGACCATCCTGACCGGCCCGATTCGTCAACTTCGCAACTGGGAGCGGTCCACGCTGCTGGAAGTGCCGACCGGCCGTGGTCGGCTGTACTACAAAGCCGCGCCCCCTCCGCTGGCACAGGAGGGGACCCTCCTGCGCTGGTTGGCGCAGCACTTTCCGGGCGAAGTGGCCGAGGTGGTGGCACTGGACGAGGCCAGGGGGGGCTTCCTGATGCAGGATTTGCAGGCCGTGCCTCTCCATGACACCCGTGACCTGGCGCAGTATGAACAGGCCGCACGCCGGTATGGGGAGATGCAACGGGCCTTGGTGGGCCAGGTGCCGGGCCTTCCAGACTTCACCTGCACAGCGCTGGCGGATCAGGTGGACTGGCTCCTGACGACCTTGGCTCAGCGGTCAATTTCAGTGGGGACCCACGCGACTTGGAGCGCCTGCGGGTTCAGGGCCCACACCTGAAGGCCCTCTGTGCTCAACTTGCTGCTTGTGGCGTGCCTGACACATTGGAACACGGGGACTTCTGGCCCACCAATGTGGCGGTTCGAGGGGATCAGGCTGTGTTTTTCGACTTCTCGGATGCCACGATCACGCACCCGTTTTTCAGTTTGCGCCTGTTTCTGGCTGAGCTTGGGACCTTTCTGCCCGAACAGCCACAGGCGCGTGACCGCATCGTCGAGGCGTATCTCTCGGCGTGGGCGGGCGTGAGTACACCGGCGCTGTTGCGCCGTGCCTACGAACTCTCTCGACCAGTGGCTGCGTTCCACGCGGCCCTCCTGTATGTCGGCCACATCCTCCCCGCCCTCGAAGCGCAGTGGGAGATGGAGAACATGGCGGTGTGGGCGCTCCATGATCTCCTGCGTGAATTGGAAGTCGCTGTGCTGTAGAGTGCCAAATCTAAACTTAAGTAGCTCGCTGTTGATCTTTAGATCAACCGAGCGGAGCGAGTATCGAAACAAGGACGTTGCACCGGGAGTGGAGGCTTTGCGGTGCTCTCCTGCAAAGTCATAACGTGAGGTGCAACGTACTTAGCAACGGCAGTTCGCTCCAAACACCCCAGCGTCTTACGCTGGGGTTCCTTCAATCCACCTTTGGCCGTCTCTCTTTCGAAAGACCGCCACTGTCACTTCCCGGTGCTTCCACAGCTCTCGTTGGGCCAAACGGCCGCTTCGCTGAGACGGGGCCCTGTTCCGGCGTGGTGGCACCTCGCCCGGAGGCGCGTCTTTCTTCCCCTCGCGCTCCTCGGAGAGAACCGCTGGTGCAGCGGGTGCGGTCGGTGTCGGGATCAGGCCGGGGCCACGGGGGGGCCGGCCGCGTCGGCCTCGGGGCGCAGGGTCAGATTCGCCACATGCAGAACCACATTGGCCCCGGCGCACAGCACTTCCAGCACAGGGCCCTGGCCGGTGCCGGACAGCTGAACCCAGCGGCCCACCTCCAGGGCGGGCAGCAGCACCTCGGGCGCCGGTTGCCCCGGCCGCTGCAGCCGCAGGGCAAAGGGGCGGTGGTGAGCGGGGGCGTCGCGCCGCGCCACGCAGGCGGCCAGCTGCCAGTGCCAGCGCGGGGCAGGCGGCGCGCCCACCTGCAGGGCCAGTTCGGGGGCGTGGTGTTCCGGCAGGCCGCAGCGCAGCAGGGTAAACCCGTGGGCGGCCTGCAGCAGGCGGTAGCCAAAGCCCAGGGCGCGCACCTCGGCGCCCAGCAGACTGGTGGGTGCGGCCAGGGCCTGGGCGGGCCAGGGCTGCACCGGGCCAGTCCGCGTCAGGGGCTGCGGCGCCCAGGTGCGCAGGCGGGTGCGGGCCGAGGCGTCCAGCACGCCCGCCAGCATGGCGCGCTGCAGCTCGCTGACAAAGGCCAGAGGCTGCTCGCCGTCCAGGGGACGCACCGGGCGGTCCGGGGCCAGAGCCGCCTGAAAGGAGGCCGGCACGCGTTCCAGAATGCCGCTGCGCAGGGCCGCGCGCAGGGTCGCCTCGGCTTCGGGAACGGTGGCGCCTTCCTGGGTCAGCACGTCCAGGGCCTGGGCCTGGGCAAACGGCGCGGGCAGGGCCGCCAGCGGCGCCAGGCGGTCGGGGTCACTCAGGGCGGCGCGCAGTTCGGTGGCCAGCAGGGTGCGCAGGGCCGGGTCCAGGCGGCGGCGCACCGCCACGTCGGGGGTGGCGGCCAGGGCACGCGCCGCCGGCCACCAGCCCTCGGATTGCCGCAGGATTTCCACGGCGTCGTGCGCGCGCCCCGGGGGCAGCAGGGCGGCCACCTCGGCCGGGGTCAGGGGCGGGTGCTCGGCGGTGGTCAGGCGGCCCGGCGCGGCGGCGGTGCCCAGGTGGGCGCGCACGCGGCCCTCGCCCTGCGGGGTGGTGATCAGGGCCAGCAGCAGCGTGGCGGGCCAGTTGAGCATGAAGCCCAGGGCGCGGGCGGTGTCCTCGTTCAGGCCCTCGGCGCCGCGCAGCACAAAGGCCACCGGCTGCCCCAGGTGCCGCAGCAGCCCCGACAGGGCCACCAGATCGCGCTCGGCCCCGGCGCTGCTGGCCAGCAGGGCGTCGGCCTCGGCCTGCAGTACGGGCGACAGGTGGCGGCGCAGCTGCAGCACCAGCGACGCCAGCAGGTGCGCCACCGAGGGCACCACCGTGACCCCCACCGGGTGCCAGCCAGCGGCGCGCAGGGCGGCGCTCAGCAGTTCGCCGCGCCCGCTGGCCGCCCGGCCGGTGTAAAGCAGCGCCTGCACCTCGCCCTGGGCGCGGGCCAGCACCGGCGCCAGGGTGGCCGCCAGCGCGGTGGGGGCGGGGCCCGGGAGCTCATCCAGATGCCAGCCCTGGGTGCTCAGGCGGCGCCGGGCGTCCTCGGCGCGGGCAGGGGGCTCGCGGTCCAGGCGGCGGCGCAGGGCGCGGCGCACCCGCGCGCCCAGAGCCGCGCGCCCGCGCGCCAGCCACGCCGCCAGCGCCGGATGGGCGGGGTCGTCCAGGCCACTCAGGGGCGCGGGCCCCAGCGCCGAGAGCCAGCGGTCCAGGTCGGGGTCCTGGTCCTCTTCCCACAGGTCCAGGTCGGTGGACAGGGGCGACTGCAGCGTGGCGGCGCGCGCCGGGCCCAGCGAGACCCCCACGCGGCGCAGCGCCGAGAGTTCCACGCGCAGGTTCTGCAGGCCGCTGCTGTGCGGCCACAGCAGGGCCGCCGCCGTTTCGCGGTGCAGTGCCTGACCTTCCAGGGTCAGGTAAGCCAGCAGCGTCAGGCCCTTGCGGGAGACCGCCAGCCGCTCGCCGCCGCGCAGCAGTTGCACGGGGCCCAGGACCCGGAGAAGAAGCGGCTCGCCGCCTGGATCTGCATTCGTCGTCGTCAACCAGGCCAGTTTAGCGTGTTCGTCAGCGGGGCAGGCACTGATCCGGGCGCCGCCCACCCCACAGGGGAGAGCGGCGCCCGGCGTGGTCAGGCCGCTGGCGCCATCTGGCCCGGGCCCCTGTGGACACTCAGTAGAAAATCAGTTCACCCGTATCGCTGGGGCGCTCCACCACATAGGTGTTCAGGGTGCCGCCGCCACTGTAGGGGGCCGTGCCGCTCAGGCGCAGGCTGGCCATGGGCAGCTTGCCCATCAGTTCGGGCAGGGCGTGGGGATCGGCCGGCACGAAGTCGCGGGTGCAGCGCAGGGTCACGCGCTCGGCGCTCTGGCTGTGCAACTGGCACACGGCCTGCACACTCACGCGGAAAGTCAGGGACACCGAGCCGCTGCCAGCCGAGGCGGCGCAGGGCAGAATCAGGGCAATGAGGGTCAGGGCTCGCTTCATAGGGGCCTCCGTGAGGGGTGCGAGTCTGGACAGGGCCCAGAAACGCGGAGTGCCTCCAGCGTAGGCAGGCCGCTGACACAGAGTTCTGTCAGCGGCGGACCTTCAGATGAAGTTTTATACGCGGCGCCCGGTTGTGCCCCTCAGGCCCGCGTTCACTTGGTCTTCACCGCCGCCGCGCACAATGAACAACATGAAACGATTTTGGGCCGTGGGGGCAGCAGTCCTGATGGGCGTGGCGGGCGCCGTGGAATACCGCGCCGAGAACGGCACCGCCAGCTTTACGCACACGGTGCGTTTTGTTCCGGTACGCGGCACCATCGCCGGGGTCACGGCCACCGTGGCGCTGGACCCGGCCAATCTGGCGGCCACCACGGGCTCGGTGCGGGTGCCAGTGGCGAACCTGCGCACCGGGATTGGGCTGCGCGACAGCCACGCCAAGGGCGAGAATGCCCTGAACACCGCCAAGTATCCCAACGCCACTTTCACCCTGGAACGCCTGACGGGCGGGCGGCTGGTCGAGGGCCAGACCCTGGCCACCACCGCCACCGGCAAACTGACCGTCAAGGGCACCACCAAGACGGTGAGCGTGCCGGTCAAGGCCACGCTGCAGGGCGGCAAGGTGAACGTGAGCACCCAGTTCAAGTTCAATCCCTTCGACTATGACGTGCGCTATCCCGGCAGCAGCGATTCGGTGACCGTGGACGTGGCTTTCACGCTGAACCGGAGCTGAATCTGAAGCTTTGGTCCAGAGGCGTGGCCCTGGGCCTGAGGCTGATGGCTTCGGCGGCGGTCCTGGCCCCGCCGAGGCTGGCGCTGTTTGTCTTCGTGAATTCCCCGGTGCAGGCCCTGACCTGGGAGAACATCCGGGTGCAGGTGGTCAACCGGGCGCCGTGACGCTGGAGGTGGACTGCTTCGCGGTGCGCCACCGCCTGTTCACGCTGCAGGGGCAGGAGGTGACTGCCATTCCAGACAACATCGGCTGTGCTGGCGGCCGAGAAGTGGTGGTGCTGCCGCGCTGGAGTCTGCGCCCGGACGGCGTGCCGCCCGATGTCAGCGCGCTGCCGGACGGGCGCTCTGTCCTGGAGAGCTTGAACACGGACCGCAGCGCCTGACACGCCGGACGACTGTGGTGCTGCGGCGCAGGGCCCCGAGCGGGGCCGCGAGGCCGGGGGCTTTGAACCGCGTCTAAAAATGTCTTGGTGTCCAGAGGACACGAAATCCATATTTGGCCTCAGGCGTTAGACTGCGACATGCGAGGTGCTCCCCTCCCCCATCTGGGGGGGCCCTCACGACTGGAGGCACAACATGAAAGTAGGGATTAACGGCTTCGGCCGCATCGGTCGTCTGGTGTTTCGTGTCCTGGAAGCGCGCGGGATCGAAGTGGTGGCCATCAATGACCTCACCGACAACAAGACGCTGGCCACCCTCCTGAAATATGACAGCACCGCTGGCCGCTTTCACGGCACCGTCGAGTACGACGAGCAGAGCCTGACGGTGAACGGCAAGAAGATCCACGCGCTGGCCGAGCGTGATCCCGCCAACATCAAGTGGGGCGAGATGGGCGTGGACATCGTGATCGAGTCCACCGGCATCTTCACCAGCCGTGAGGGCGCGGGCAAGCACATTGAAGGCGGCGCCAGGAAGGTCATCATCACGGCCCCGGCCAAGAACGAGGACATCAGTGTGGTGCTGGGTGTGAACGAAGGCGACTACGACGCCGAGAAGCACCACATCATCTCCAACGCCAGCTGCACCACCAACTCGCTGGGCGCCCCCATGAAACTGCTGGACGAGGCCTTTGGCATTGAAAAGGCCATCATGACCACCGTTCACTCTTACACCAATGACCAGCGCGTGCTGGACCTGCCGCACAGCGATCTGCGCCGCGCGCGCGCCGCCGCTGTGAACATCATCCCCACCTCCACCGGCGCCGCCAAGGCCGTGTCGCAGGTGTACCCCGCGCTGAAGGGCAAGTTTGACGGCACGTCGCTGCGCGTGCCCACCCCCACGGGGTCCATCAGCGACGTGGTGGTGATCCTGAAGCGCGAGGTGAGCGCCGAGGAAGTGAACGCCGTCTTCAAGAAGGCCGCCGAGGGCAGCCACAAGGGCATCATCGCCTACACCGAGGACCCCATCGTGCTGTCGGACATCGTGGGTGACCCCCACAGCGCCATCATTGACGGCGGCCTGACCATGGCCATGGGCAGCCTGGTCAAGTTCTTCAGCTGGTACGACAACGAGTGGGGCTACAGCAACCGCATTGCCGACCTCGTGGAACTCGTTCAGCAAAAAGGCTAAACAGCGCGCAGATGGCTGACCGCAAATGGCAGATGGCGAGGGGCGAGCCCTGGACCATCTGCCATTTGCCATGCGCCCTCCAAGGAGCAGACATGCAGACTTTGAATCAACTGAACGTTCGCGGCCAGCGCGTGCTGGTGCGCGTGGACTACAACGTGCCTGTGAAAGACGGCGCCGTGCAGGACACGACCCGCGTCACCGCCAGCCTGCCCACCGTGAAGGCCCTGCTGGACGCCGGCGCGCGCAACGTCGTGCTGCTGAGCCACTTTGGCCGCCCCAAGAATGGTCCGGAAGAGAAATACTCGCTCAGGCCCGTGGCCCCCGTGCTGGAAGAAGCGCTGGGCCGCCCTGTGCACTTCATTGCGGGCACCGCCGACAGTGACGACACCCTGGCCGCCGTGCAGGCGCTGGGTGAAGGCGAGGTGGCCCTGCTGGAAAACGTGCGCTTCAGCGCGGGCGAGGAACAGAACGACGCCGCACTGAACGCAAAACTGGCCCGGCTGGGCGACGCCTTCGTGCTCGACGCCTTTGGCAGCGCACACCGGGCACACTCGTCGGTCAGTGGGGTGGCGGGGCTGCTGCCCCACGCGGCTGGCCAGCTGCTGCACACCGAGGTGGACGCCCTGGGGCGGGTGCTGTCGGGGGGCGAACGCCCCTACGTGGTCATCATCGGCGGGGCCAAGGTCAGCGACAAGATCAGGGTGATCGAGACCCTGCTGCCCAAGGTGGACCGCATGCTCATTGGCGGCGGCATGATGTTCACGTTTATCAAGGCGCGCGGCGGCCAGATTGGCAGCAGTCTGGTGGAAGACGATCAGGTGGAGTACGCGCGGGGGTTGCTGGAACAGCACGGCGACAAGCTGATGCTGCCCACCGACGCGGTGGCCGCCGACCGCTTTGCTGCCGACGCGCAGACCAGAGTGGTGCCCGCCGGGGCCATTCCGGACGGCTGGATGGGCCTGGACATTGGCCCAGACACGCAGGCCGCCTACACCGACGCCCTGAAGGGCACGAAGATGGTGTTCTGGAACGGCCCGATGGGCGTTTTTGAATTCGAGGCGTTTGCGGCCGGCACCAACGCGGTGGCGGCGGCCGTGGGCAGCCTGAAGGATCAGGCCTATACCGTGGTGGGTGGCGGCGACTCGGTGAGCGCCATCAACAAGAGCGGCAAGGCCGACCAGATTGACCATATTTCCACGGGCGGCGGCGCCAGCCTGGAACTGCTGGAGGGCAAGGTTCTGCCGGGCGTGGAGGCCATGCGGTAAACCCCCGAAGTCCCAGGTGCCCTGCGCCCCACGCCACGTATCAAGACCGGGCCGGGCTATGGCCTCACCCCATGTAGCCACGGTGCTGGCCCACCCCAAGGAGGAAGCGATATGCAAAATCTGCTGGCCCTGAACTGGAAGATGAACAAGACCCCCACCGAAGCCCGCGCCTGGGCGCAGGAACTGGCTGGCAAGCTGGTCCCTGGCCCGGCCGAACTGGCCGTCATGGCCCCAGCCATCACGCTGAGCACCCTGGCGGCCAACCTGCCGGCGGGCGTGGCGTTTGGCGGGCAGGATGTCTCGGCGCACGAGAGCGGGGCCTACACCGGCGAGATCAGCGCGGCGATGCTCAAAGACGTGGGCGCAACCTACGTGGTGGTGGGCCACAGCGAGCGGCGCGAGTACCACGGCGAGACCGACGCCGCCGTGGCCGCCAAGGCCCGGCAGGCGCAGCTGAGCGGCCTGGTGCCGATTGTGTGTGTGGGCGAGGGTCTGGCGGTGCGCGAGCGCGGCGAACACGTGGCCCACACCCTGGCGCAGCTGGACGGCAGCCTGGCGGGCGTGGGCCCGGATGTGGTGATTGCCTATGAGCCGGTGTGGGCCATTGGCACCGGCAAGACCGCCACCGCCGACGACGCCGAGGAACTGGCCGCCGCCATCCGCGAGGCCCTGACCACCCGCTACGGCAGCGACGCCGACGACATTCGTGTGCTGTACGGCGGCAGCGTCAAGCCGGACAACATCGCCAGCATCTGCGCGCAGCCCAATGTGAACGGCGCGCTGGTGGGCGGCGCCAGCTTAAAGGTGCCGGACGTGCTGGGCATGAACGACGCCCTGAAGGAATAGGCGCTGCGGGAACGATGTGGGGCCTGGGTTCTGCTCAGGTTCACCATCTTCCCTTCACTCGTGACTTTATTCACGATTTTACCAGTTCGTGAATTTTTAGTTTCCTTACTCTGTTTCCTCCGGATTCTCTCAAGTCTGGAGGCGGCGACTTCACTTTAGAGTGTCGGCATGTCTTCTCTGTGGGCACACCCAGCGCAGGCGCTGCTGGAAGCCGCCGCCAGCCCGGACGCCACGCCCGGCGGGGGCGCCACGGCGGCCATCACTGGGGCCTTTGGGGCCGCGCTGCTGGGCATGGCCGTGGGGATCACGCAGCAGAAAGGGGATCACGCCGCCCTGGCCGAGGTTCTTGAAGAGGTGACCGCGCTGCGCGGCCAACTTCAGGGCATGGCCGATGAGGATGTGCAGGCGTTTGGGACCTATGTGGAAGCCCAGCACCTTCCCAAAGAGGATCCCGGCAGGTCCGCCGCGCTGAGAACGGCAGGCGAGGCGGCCATGGTGGTCCCTCTGGCTCTGGCCCGCGCCGTCGTGGGGGGCCTGGCCCGGGCACCTGAACTGGCCGCGCAGGTACACCCGGAGGTGGTGAGCGACGTGGGGGCGGGGGCCAGTCTGCTGCGGGGCGCGCTGGACGCCGCGCTGCTGACAGTGCAGATCAACCTGCCACATGTGCCGGCCAGCAAGCGGGGGGCAATTCAGGCCGAGCATGACCGCCTGAGGGCCCAGGGAACGCAGGCCGCACAGGCCACGCTAGATACGTGCCATAAGCGCCTGGGGGGGAAGTAAACAGGGGTTGAGGGTGGCGCTGTTCTGAGGGCCAAGGGCCGCGAAAACGCCACAGCCCATAACCCTCTGGGACACAGGAAAAGCCTCTGGACCTGTCTACGGTAAGCGGCAGCCGGACACCCCTGCGGCGCCACTCTCCTCTTCTTGCCGGCGCCAGAGCCCACTCTGCCTATACTGAGCGCCGATGAGCATGTCTTCCAACATTCACGACCTGCCCCAGCATGTGGGCCAGACGGTCACCGTGCACGCGTGGCTGACCGACAAGAGCGGCAAGGGCAAGCTGCAGTTTCTGAAGCTGCGCGATGGCAGCGGCTTCGTGCAGGCCACCGTGTTCAAGACCGACGTCAGCGAGGACGTGTTCGAGCAGGCCAAGCGCCTGACCCAGGAACAGGCCGTGACAGTCACGGGTGAGGTACGCGCCGACGAGCGGGCTCCGGGCGGCGTGGAACTGAGCGTGCGGGGCCTCAAGGTGATCAGCGAGAACCACGCGGAGTATCCGATCACGCCCAAGGAACACGGCATTGAGTTCCTGATGGACCACCGCCACCTGTGGCTGCGCCACCGCCGCCCCTGGGCGATCATGCGGGTGCGCGACTGCGTGCAGCGCTCCATCGTGGACTTCTTTCACAGTGAGGGCTTCATTCGCTTCGACGCGCCCTTTTTCACCCCGAACGCCGCCGAGGGCACCACCGAGCTGTTCGAGATTGACCTGTTTGGCGAGGACAAGGCGTACCTGTCGCAGACGGGGCAGCTGCACGCGGAAGCGGGCGCGGCGGCCTTTGGCAAGGTGTATACCTTCGGGCCCACCTTCCGTGCAGAAAAGAGCAAGACCCGGCGCCACCTGCTGGAATTCTGGATGGTGGAGCCCGAGGTAAGCCCCAGTAACCACGAGGACAACATGGCGCTGCAGGAGCGCTTCGTGAGCTTTCTGGTACGCCGGGCGCTGGAGCAGTGCGCCGAGGAGTTAAAGCTGCTGGGCCGCGACGTGAGCAAGCTGGCCGGGGCCGCCGAAGGGCAGTACCCGCGCGTGACCTACACCCGGGCGCTGGAGATCATCCGCGACCACATTGAGCGCGGAGACCTGCCACCCAACGTGCAGGCCGACGTGCAGCCCGTGGAATGGGGCGACGACCTGGGCGCCCCGCACGAGACGATTCTGGGCCACCATTTTGACCGGCCGGTGATGATCGAGCGCTATCCGGCGGCCATCAAATCGTTCTACATGCAGCCCGACCCGGCCGACCCCCGCGTGGCCCTGTGCGACGACATGATCGCGCCCGAAGGCTACGGCGAGATTATCGGCGGCAGCGAGCGCATTCACGACTACGAGCTGCTGAAAAGCCGCATTGAACACGAGGGCCTGCCGCTGGAGGCGTTCGAGTGGTACCTGGACCTGCGCCGCACCGGCTCCATGCCGCATGCGGGCTTTGGCATGGGCCTGGAACGGGTGATTGCCTGGATCACCGGCATTGACCACATCCGCGAGGCGATTCCCTTTCCCCGGATGCTCACGCGCATGCGGCCCTGAAAGCACAGCAGCAGCGGCCAATGCCCTCTTCAGGCATTGGCCGCTGCTGCGTTGAAGACTGAGTTCAGGGTCTGGGCGGCTCCACCAAGGGGCCATCCAGCATCTGCTCGTCCACGACCAGTTCCTCATAGGCGAGCTGCAGGGGCACTGTCTCTTCACGCACCAGCGTGTCTTTGAAGAGGCGTACTTCCTGGGCCACCACTGTTTCCTTGCCGGGCACCGCGCGCTCGTCGTACAGCAGCACTTCGTAGGTTTCGCCCGGGGCCAGCGTCCGGGTGCCGATCTGCACGCTGGCGGCGCCCTCCTGGGCGGTGACCACCAGCACTTCAGACACCAGCTCCACGCGCACGGTTTCCTCGCGCACGCGGCGCTCCCGGCGAACAACCACGCGGCCGATCTGTTCGCGGACCTTCTGGATCTCGGCGCGCTCTTCGCGCAGTTCAATCACGCCTTGCAGGGCGCGGCGGACCTTGCGTTCCTGGGTCATAGAAAGAAGGTGGGGAGGGCCAACACCGCGCCCTCCCCTGCCCGCTCAGCGGCGGTCGATCTTGCCGTCGAGGGGGTCGACGGCGTCTTTGACGGCGTCCACGGCGCGCTCGGCGACGTTGCGGCCGTCACGGCCCATGGTGGTGTGGCTCTCGGCGCCCTGCACGCTGACCTGACCGGTCTGGTTTACGTCCAGCACTTCACGGCCGATCGTCTCGCTCACGGTCTGCTGCTCGGTCACCGTGCGCTTGCCGATTTCCACCTCTTCGGTCACGTAGGCCTGCTTGCTCACGTTGGCGCGCTCGGCTTCCAGAGTCACTTCCATGGTCTCGGTCGCGGCACCCAGAGTCACGTCGCCGGACACCGGACGGCCATCAGACACCACATGGCGCTCAATGACGATCTCTTCGCGCTCCAGGGGCACGGTGACGTTCTCGGTGCGGGTCTCGACATGCTTGCCGATCTGCACCTGCCCGGCCACGTAGCGGTCCTTGTTGACCTGCAGGCGCTCTTCGAGCAGGCGCAGGCGCTGGGGGGTCTGGAACATCGTGTCGTCGCGCTGGGTGTAGTTGAAGGTGCCGGCCGTGTGGTGGCTGCTGGTGTCCACGCCGCGCAGAATGCGCTCGTCGGACACCTGGGCCTCGTACTCGTAGTCCTGGCCGGCCACGTAGCCCGACATGCCCTTGACCTGGTCCTTGCTCAGGTTATCAAAGTACACGCCGTCGTCTTCAATGCGGGCCATGCCCACGGGCACCATCACTTCCTTGGCCGAGAACCAGCCGCCCACATCCACGATCAGGTAGCGGATCTGGCCGCTGTCATCGGTCAGGGCTTCGCGCACGGTGCCCACTTTCTCGCCGCCGTAGCCGTAGGCGCCCTGGCCCACCACGTTGTAGGTATCGCCCAGATCATAGTTGCGGTCACGTACCAGTTCAGACATCGGAATCAGTCTCGCCATAACACCCTCCTAGGTTGGGTCACCAGCTGTGTGCGGTGAACTGGCCGGAGTCTGTCAGGCCCAGTGCGGGAATTTTTACGAAAGACCTAAAGCCCATCCCAAGATGCCGCCTGCATGGAGAGCGCCTTCAGGGCAGGTCAAGCCCAGCTAAAGATGAAGGTGGGCCGGGGCGGGCTTGCTACAGTACGGGCATGATCGCGTACAGCGAGGTCAGCGCCTTTACCGACACGCCGGGGCACGGCAACCGCGCCGGCGTGGTGCTGGAGGGCGGCGCCCTGAGTCGCCCGGACATGCAGGCGCTGGCGGCCCTCATTGGCGCGCCGGAGACGGTGTTTGTGACCCGGCGTGAGGGCCCTATTGCACGGGTGCGCTACTTCACCCCCACGCAGGAGGTGGACTTCTGCGGGCACGCCACCGTGGCCCTGGGCCTGACGCTGGCCCAGGCCGGCGAGTGGGACGGCCGCTCACCGCTGTTTCTGGACACGCTGGCCGGGCGGGTACCGCTGCGCCTGGACACGGCGGCGGGGGTCCCGCTGCGGGTGTGGATGCAGCAGCCCGCGCCCGCCTACCGCGAATTGCCGCGTTCCATTCGCACTGAACTGGCCGAGGCCCTGGGGATTGACGCGCGCATGGTGCACCGGGGCCTGCCCCTGGCGGCGGCCAGCACCGGGCTGTGGAGTGTGTTTCTGCCGCTGCTGGACAGCGTGATTCTGGACGGCCTGGAGCCGGACCTGCCGCGCATTCAGGCGCTCACCGAGGCGCTGGGGGTGGTCAGCCTGTACGCCTACGCGCCCATGGGGGTCAACCGTTTTGCGGCGCGGGATTTCGCCCCGGCCGTGGGCATTCCCGAGGACCCGGTGACCGGCAGCGCGGCGGGCGCCCTGATGGCGCTGCTGGTGAGGCAGGGGCGGCTGCCGGTGCGCGGGGACCGGGCGTGCGGCGTGGTGTACCAGGGCCACGCGCTGGGCACCCCCGGCGAGGTGGAAGTGGAACTGGTACTGCAGGGCGAACAGATTGTGGCGGTCCATGTGGGGGGACAGGCCACGGTGGAGCGCGAGGGGCTGTGGTCCCCGGTGCAGGGCGCCGCGCCGCCCCGCTGACGATCTGCGCCTAGACTGGCGCCCATGCTGGGTTTGATCTGTGTGGATGTGGACGGCACCCTGGTGGGCACGGGGAATGTGATTCGGGATGATGTGTGGGCCGCGCTGGACAGCGCGCGGGCACGTGGGGTGCGCATTGCCCTGTGCAGCGGGCGCCCGGCCTTTGGTCATGCCCGCGCCTACGCCGCGCGGCTGGACCAGGGGGGCTGGCATGTGTTTCAGAACGGGGCCAGCGTGGTGAATGTGGGAGATGGGCAAAGCCTGTCCGAACCGTTTCCGCCTGGGCGCCTGCCAGAGTTGCTGAGCCGGGCGCGGCGCGAGGACCGGCTGCTGGAGGTGTATACCGATCTGGAGTACGCCGTGACCAAGCCGGGCGACTACGCCGAGCGCCACGCGCGGCTGCTGGGGCTGCCCTATGCCCCCAAGGCGCCGGAAGACCTGCCGGGTGAGGTGGTCCGGGTGCAGTGGGTGGTGGCGCGTGAGGAAGAAGGCGAGGTGCTGGCCGCCCCCCACGACGGCCTGAGCCTGCACCCGGCGGGCAGCCCGGTGATGCCCGACGCCATGTTTATTTCGGTAACGCGAGGGGGCGTGAGCAAGGGCAGCGCGGTCACGCGGGTGGCCCAAGCCTATGGCGTGCCGCTGGAGCGGGTGATGATGGTGGGCGACGGAGAGAACGACGTGGCAGCCCTTCAGGTGGTGGGGCACCCGGTGGCGATGGGCAACGCGGATGAACCGGCGCGGCGGGCGGCGCGGCACTTCGTGGGCCATGTGGACGACGGCGGCCTGCGTGAAGCGGTGGAACTGGCGCTGAGACTGTAGGGATGCTGGGCCGCTCCGGGTGTGGAGGTGGCGGCCACGCTGGTGATTGTGGCGGCGGTGGTCCTGGCACTGGGGCGCGCGGCAGTGGCCCTGGTCAGGCCGGGCCCCCGGCCCGATGCCCAGAAAGAGGGCCTGCGCCTGGACCTGGGCCGCTGGCGGTGGGCCTGGAATTTACGCTGGCGGCCGACATTCTGCGCACGGTCATTGCACCGTGCGCAGTACCTCGCTGTTGATCTTTAGATCAACCGAGCGGGCTGGAACGGCTGCGCCGCAGAGCGAGTGGCGAACACAGTACGTTGCACCGGAAGTGGAGACTGTTCGGTGCTCTCCTGAACAGTCGCAAGGTGAGGGGCAACGTCCTTAGGACGGTCTTGGCAAGCTGGCGGCCCCACCGCAGCGCACCCTGCTCCATGTTTTTCTGGAGCGCGAGATCAGTGGGCAGGAGGCGCGGCGGCCGGAGGAGCCCGGCACCTAAGTCGCTCGCTGTTGATCTTTAGATCAACCGAGCGGAGCGAGTCTCGAAAAAAGGACGTTGCACCGGGAGTGGAGACTTTGCGGTGCTCTCCTGCAAAGTCGTAACGTGAGGGGCAACGTACTTAGAACCCCAGGTCCTCTGAGCCCAGCGCCTCCCGCACGGCGGCCACGACCTGATCGCCGTAGGCGTCCACGCGCTTGGGCCCAAAGCCGGGAATGTCCTGTAGCTCGGTCAGGGTACGCGGCTGGCGCTCGGCCAGGGCCTGCAGGGTGGCGTTGGGGAACACCACAAAGGAGCTGTGGCCGGTGTCGCGGCTGAGGGTCTGGCGCAGTTCGCGCAGGGCCTGGGCCACGGCCTCGGTTTTTGCCGGGTCGGTGGGCACGGCTTCGGCGGGGCGACCGTTCAGAATCCCCAGCACGGCGCTGTTCTCGCGGGCACCGCGTTCGGCGGCGCTGACGGGGGCGGGTGCGGCGCCGTCCAGCGAGTCGCGCACGAGTTGCACCACCTCGTCGCCGTAGTCGGCCAGCTTGCGCTGGCCCACGCCACTCACCGTGCCCAGCAGGGCGTGACTGGTGGGCCTGAATTCGGCAATGCCTTTCAGGGTGGCGTCGGTGAAGATCACATAGGGCGGCACACCCAGACTGCGGGCACGCGACAGGCGCCACGCACGCAGGGCTTCAAAGAGCGGCTGGTCGGCGGGGGCCACGGGGGCGCGGCTGCCGCCACGGTCGCGGGTGCGCTCGCGCTTGGCGGCTTTGGGCTGCAGCGTGTCCTCGCGCAGGGTCAGGCGGGTCTCGCCCTTCAGCAGCGCGCGGGCCTTGCCGGTGGCCGACAGGCCGTGGTACTCCCCAGCTGCCAGATAGCCCAGGCTGACCAGCTGTCGCAGCACCCCACGCCACACCTTTTCGTCGTGGCCAGCGCCCACGCCGAAGGTGGGCAGGGTGTGGTGGCCCATGCCCACCACCTTCTCGGTGGCGCGGCCCAGTAGCACATCCGTCAGGTGGGCCGCGCCGTAGCGGTTGCCAGTGCGAATGGCCGCCGACAGCGCCATCTGGGCCTCGCGGGTCATGTCGCGCACCTGGGGGGGGTTCAGGCAGGTGTCGCAGTTGCCGCAGGGGCCCTGGAAGGTCTCGCCAAAATAGGCCAGCAGCACCTCGCGGCGGCAGGCGGCCGTCTCGCAGAAGGTCAGCAGGGCGTCCAGCTTGCCCGCCTCCACCCGCTTGACCTCCTCGGGGGCGTCGCTGCCCGCCAGCATGCGGCGCACGTTCACCACGTCGGCCAGGCCGTAGACCATCCAGGCGGTGCTGGCCAGACCGTCACGCCCGGCGCGGCCGGTTTCCTGGTAGTAGCTCTCCATGCTCTTGGGCAGGTCCAGGTGGGCCACAAAGCGCACGTTGGGTTTGTCAATGCCCATGCCAAAGGCCACGGTGGCCACCACCACCAGCCCTTCTTCGTTCAGGAAGCGGTCCTGGGCGTGGTTGCGCTCGCGCGGCGAGAGGCCCGCGTGGTAGGCCACGGCGTCCACGCCCTGGGCCTGCAGCCACGCGGCGGTGTCCTCCACAGACTTGCGCGAGAGGCAGTAGACGATGCCCGCGTCCCCGGCGTGTTCCGAGCGGATGAAGTCCAGCAGCTGGGTCTTGGGGCCTTCCTTGGCCGCCACCCGGTACTGGATGTTGGGGCGGTCGAAGCTGGAGATGAACTGCGGCGCGCCGTGCAGGCCCAGCACGCGCAGGATGTCGGCGCGGGTGCGGTCGTCGGCGGTGGCGGTCAGGGCAAGACGTGGGATGTGGGCAAAGCGCTCTGGCAGCACATTCAGGCCCTGGTATTCGGGCCGGAAGTCGTGGCCCCACTGAGAGACGCAGTGCGCCTCGTCCACGGCGAACAGGGCCACGGGGGCGCGCTCCAGCAGGTCCAGGGTGCGGGGCAGCAGCAACCGTTCGGGCGCGGCATACAGCAGGTCCAGCTCGCCCGAGAGCAGGGCCGCTTCCACCTCACGCACCCCCTCGGGGGACAGGGTGGAATTCAGGTAAGCAGCCCGCACGCCCAGGGCCCGCAGCGTGTCCACCTGATCCTTCATCAGGGCAATCAGCGGCGACACGATGATGCCCACGCCGGGGCGCAGGAGGCTGGGCACCTGGTAGCACAGGCTTTTGCCGCCGCCGGTGGGCATAAGGACCAGCGCGTTGCCGCCCCCGGCCACCGTCTCCACGATCTCGGCCTGCACGCCGCGAAACGCGTCGTAGCCCCAGACGGTTTTGAGAATCTTCAGGGCGGGATCGGTGGCGGGCAAGGCGGCAGACATCGCCCCTCAGGATAGCGTGTTCTGTGCAGGGCGTAATGCGGGAGTGAGTGGAAAAGTTGGGTGGACTGGGGACAGAGGCGTTTTGAGAGAGACGGATCAAGTGGCCGTTGGAAGCGAGCACGCTGGCTCAGCAGACTGCCTTCCAGGGCTACTTCGCTTTGACCTCGACAGGCACGCGCAGGTCAACTTCCACCTTGGCAAAGCGGTCGCGCAGAAAGCGGCCGTGGGTCAGCAATTCCTGGCTGCCACTGCGCAGAGTGCCGTCAATGACGTCCTGCACGCCCGAGAGCAGCAGTTCCAGTTGCTCGGTCAGCAGGGCGCGGCCGGTCTTGCCGTCCTGAATGGGAGCGGTGTCGGCCAGGGAGCGCGGCAGCTTCAGGTAGGCGTTCACGGCGCCGGGCGCATATTCCTCGCGGATGGCACGGGTCAGGTAGCCGGCTTCGGTGCCTTCCAGGCCCTGGGTGTTCAGCAGCGACAGGGCCTCCTGGGTGCGCAGGTTCAGGGCGGCCAGTTGCGCGCGGGCGTCGGGGGGCAGGCGCTCGTCCCGCAGCAGGGCCACCAGGGGGCCCTCTGTGGTGCCCAGGAGCGTGCCGCTGGCCTGGGCGGGCAGAGCCGAGGGCACCGGCGCGGCGGGCGCCGCAGCGGGCGCGCGGTCCTGGCGGCCCCAGACCCCGCTGGCCAGCCAGATCAGCGCCATGATGAACACGGGGTACACCAGCCAGCCCGCGCCCAGCGCAATGAACGCGGCGGCCGCCGCCAGGGCCACCATCAGCCCGCCTCTGGCGCGGCGCCAGCGGCCAAAGGCGTGCGAGCCCAGATAGCCCAGCAGCATGCCGGCCGCCGGGTGCACCAGCCACGAGGCCCCCAGGACCGTCAGCAGCAGCACCACGGCCGCCGCGCGGGCCACCACCGCCGCGCGGCGCCCGGCCGGCGAGAAGACCGAGGACGCGAAGAACGCCACGGCGAAGCCCCCCGCCACGTGAACCATCCAGCCCAGGGGTTCCGCCAGATTCCGCACGCTTTCTATGGCCGCCAGCATGGGCACAGCGTACACCCGCGCGTGCCAGCGCAGGGGCGCGCCTGGGGGCCCTGGCCACCCTAGCCTTCCCCGGCTTCTTCCAGCAGCAGTTGCACGAACACCAGGTCCAGCCAGCGCCCGAACTTGTGGCCCACCTGCTGGAAATGGGCCACGGGAACAAAGCCCAGCCGTGCGTGAAAGGCCAGGCTGCCTGCATTGTCGGCGTCCACGGCGCCCACCAGACTGTGCAGCCCCCGCTGCCGGGCGCTGGCGATCAGCATGGTCATCAGGGCGTGGCCCACGCCAGCTCCCTGGGCCCTGGGGGCCACATACACCGAATGTTCGGCGGTAAAGCGGTAGCCGGGCTTGGCGCGGAAGGGGCCGAAGGTGGCCCAGGCAATCACGGCCCCGGCGCCGTGCTGGGCCACCCAGACGGGCCAGCGGCCTGTTGCCTTCTCGTCAAACCACGCGCGGCGCGCGGCCAGGGTCACCGGTTCCAGGTCGTATGAAGCCGTGGTGTGCAGAACGGCATGGTTGTAGATCTCGGTGATGGCCGGCACGTCACCGTGGGTGGCGGGGCGGATGACCAGAGCAGTGGACATGCCTGCACGGTAATACCAACGCTGGGCCCACCGTGCACCACAGTTCCATCCGAGGCGCGTAAGAGGGCAATCCTGGCGTGGAGGGGCGCGGCCCAAACGACAAAGCCCCCGGCCATAGAGGGCAGAGGGCCGGACCAGAGGGCCGTTTACTTGCGGAAGCTGGGGTTGAGCACCTTCTTGCGCAGGCGGATGCTCTGGGGGGTCAACTCGACCAGTTCATCGTCGGCAATGTACTCCAGGGCATCTTCCAGGCTCATGCGCTTGGGGGGAATCAGGGTCAGGGCCTCGTCAGCGCCGGCCGAGCGCACGTTCGTGAGCTTCTTGTTCTTGCACACGTTTACGTTCATGTCCTGCTCGCGGGCGTTTTCGCCCACGATCATGCCCACGTAGACGTCCTGGCCCGCGTCAATGAAGAACGAGCCCCGGTCCTGCAGCTTGAAGATGGAGTAGGCAAAGGCCACGCCGTCTTCCATGCTGACCAGCGAGCCGTTCTGGCGGGTCTTGAGTTCGCCGGCCCAGGGCGCGTAGCCGTCGAAGATGTGGCTCATGATGCCCTCGCCCTGGGTCATGGACAGAAACTGGGTGCGGAAGCCGAACAGCGCGCGGCTGGGAATCTTGAATTCCACGCGGGTGCGGGTGCCCTGGGGCTCCATGTTCACCATCTGGCCCTTGCGGGCGCCCAGCACGCCGATCACGGTGCTGGCGTGGTGCTCGGGCACGTCAATGACAAGGTGCTCGACGGGCTCGTGCTTCACGCCGTCAATCTCGCGGATAATCACCTGCGGGGCGCCCACCTGCACCTCGTAGCCTTCGCGGCGCATGGTTTCGAGCAGGATCGAGAGGTGCAGCTCGCCGCGCCCCGAGACCTTGAACTCGTCAGGGCGGATTTCCTCGACCTTCAGCGACACGTTGGTCATGACCTCGCGCTTGAGGCGGTCGTTGAGGTGGCGGGAGGTGACGTACTTGCCTTCCTTGCCGGCAAAGGGGCTGGTGTTGGGCTGGAACACCATCGAGACGGTGGGCTCGTCCACGGTGATGATGGGCAGGGCCTCGGGGTCAGCGAGGTCGGCCACGGTCTCGCCGATCTGCGCGTCCTCAATGCCGGCCAGGGCCACGATGTCTCCGGCGCCGACGCTGTCCACTTCGATGCGGCGCAGGCCCAGGTGGGTAAAGGGCTGCACCACGCGGGTCTTGGTCATGGTGCCGTCTTTGTGCATCAGCTGCACAAATTCGCCCTTCTTGACGGTGCCGCGCTGCACCCGGCCCAGCACGATGCGGCCCAGGTACTCGGAGTAATCCAGGTTGGTCACCAGCATCTGGAACGGCGCGTCCAGGTCCACCTTGGGGGCCGGGATGTACTCCAGGACCATGTCAAACAGCTCGTGCATGTCGTCCTGGGGCTTGTCCAGCTCGCGGTAGGCTTTGCCTTCGCGGGCCACGGCGTACAGGATGGGAAAGTCCAGCTGGTCGTCGTTGGCGCCCAGTTCAGCCATCAGGTCGAAGGTCAGGTTCACGACCTCTTCGGGGCGCGCGTCCTGGCGGTCAATCTTGTTGATCACCACGATGGGCTTCAGGCCCAGTTCAATGGCCTTTCTGAGCACGAAGCGGGTCTGGGGCATGGGGCCCTCGGCGGCGTCCACCAGCACCAGGGCGCCGTCCACCATGCCCAGCACGCGCTCCACTTCACCGCCGAAGTCGGCGTGGCCGGGGGTGTCCACGATGTTGATCTTGACGCCCTTGTATTCCACGGCCGTGTTCTTGGCCAGGATGGTGATGCCGCGTTCCTTTTCCAGGTCGTTGGAGTCCATGGCGCGCTCGGCGATTTCCTCACCGTGGCCCAGCTTGAGGGTCTGCTTGAGCAGGCCGTCCACCAGGGTGGTCTTGCCGTGGTCAACGTGGGCGATGATGGCGATGTTGCGATATTCCATAAGGTTCAGCTCCCTTGAAGCGGAGCGGTTGGCGTTCAGCGCGGTGGCCGGTCTGCCTTCTGCTCGCGTAGGCATGAAAAAGCCCGCCTCACGTCGCGTGGGCGGGACACCCAAAACAGAAGTTTAGCAGATCATCTGGATTCCGTCTGTTTCGTGTCCAACCCGGGACAACACCGGGGTAGACACGCCACGCCCGGCCACCCGTCTTCCTCCTTCTCGCGCCGCTCGGATTGAGCCGTCCAACGATTCAAGCGCGTTGGTCTCAGGTGCCAGCGCCCCTCAGGGCCGACTGGACGGGCCACCGTGGGGGGGCGCCTCGTCTTCCAGCACCTCTTCCAACTGGTCGAGCTTCACGGTGCCACGTTCCACCTGCTGGGTCAGGGCCGCGTCACGGGCGCTGGTGGCGGCGCGCGCGGCGTCCTCGCGGGCTTCCTCCTCGCGCTCCAGCTGCTCTTCCACCCGGCCGGAAATCAGGGCCATGGCCACCGCGTCGGGAATGTCCGGGGATTCACGCAGGTAGAAATGCTGGTAGACCGCCTTGATGACAATCAGGAAGGGCACCGTAAGAAAAGCGCCCACCAGACCGAACACCCCGCCAAACAGCAGCACGCCCACGATCACCGAGAGGGGGTGCAGGTTGCCGGCCCCGCCCACCACCAGTGGCGAGAGCACAAAGCCGGACACCTGCTGAAACACCAGCACGAACAGGGCCACGTACAGCGCTTTTTGCGGGTCCTCGGCCAGGGTGAACAGCACGGGCGGCAGCGTGGCCACAATGGGCCCGATGGTGGGCACCAGTTCGCCCAGTGCGGCCAGCAGGCCAAACACCAGCCAGTTCTTGACGCCCAGCAGGTAGAACCCGGCGGCTGTGCAACTGCCCGTGACCAGCATCACCAGCAGGGTGGCGCGGCCCCAGGCGCCCATCTGCTTGAGAATCTGGGCCAGGGCGTACATGGCGGCCTTGCGCCAGCGCGGCGGCACTGCTCCCAGCGCCCCGTTCACCAGCGGCACCGGGTTGCCCAGGGCATAGACCAGCATGACCAGGGTAATCAGCCCCGTGAACAGGCCGCCCAGCACCAGCCCCACCAGATTGGGCAGGGCCCTGGCGGCCTGCGCGCCGGTCTGGCGCAGCTGCCGTTCTAACTGCTGCAGGGCGTCGTCGGGAATCATGCGGTCCACGCCGGGTTGGCTGCGCAGCCAGCTGTTCAGGCGCGCTTCCACCGAGCCCAGGTCCACGGTGCTGCTGCCCAGAGTGCTCAGCTGGGCAATGGCCGGCGGCAGGGCCACGAACGCCGCGCCCGCCAGGGTGGCCACCACCAGCAGCACGGTCAGACTGCCGGCCAGTCCGCGCGACATCCAGCGCTCTAAGAAGCGGGCCACCGGGTTGAGCGCCGTGGCCAGGATCAGCGCCAGGGTCACCGCCAGCAGCGAGGGCGCCACCTTGGAAAAGAAGTTCAGGGCCAGCAGAATGCCAAGCACAGCCAGGGCCACCGGCAGCAGGTTCACCACCTGAACAGTCACGCGGGGCCGGCTGTCTGTCCCGGGCGGCGCGCGCCGAGTGGGGGGCACAGAAGGTGTGTCTCTCATGAGAAACCCAGTGTAAGCGCGACTTCAGGGAAACCGGAGGAACATTGGCTTGGCAGAGCCTTTACCGCCTGTGGGTCCAGGCTGCGCCCCGCGCCGCATAACTTCTGCGTCAGAGGGATGCTGTGCGGTGCGGCCCTGTTCAGCCGCTCGCTGCCAAGCCCCGACCAACCGGGCGGGCTGGGACAGCGGCGCCGCAGCACGGGGCGCTTCATCCAGGACACCGGGCAGACCCCCTCTGCTACCCTGTGCGTACCTAACGAGCGTTTGGCTCCCCTACTCCCCGGAGGCCCCATGAAAAGCAAGAACGAGTGGATGCAGAGCGTGTACGGCCCAGCCACCCAGAAATTCCCCGAGCGCAAATACAACTTCAAGAACCTCTCGGACATGGAGCCCGAGCCGATTTACACGGCTGACGACCTGGGCAGCTGGGACGCGGCGCGCGACCTGGGCTATCCCGGCGAGTTTCCGTACACGCGCGGCGTACAGCCCAGCGTGTACCGGGGCAAGCTGTGGACCATGCGCATGTTCGCGGGCTTTGGCAGCGCCGAGCAGACCAACGAGCGCTTTCACGCCCTGCTGAAAGCCGGGCAGACGGGCCTGAGCACCGCCTTTGACCTGCCCACGCTGATGGGCTACGACTCGGACCACCCCTTTTCCAGGGGCGAGGTGGGCAAGTGCGGCGTGGCGGTGAGCAGCCTCGCAGACATGGAGATTCTGTTCCGGGGCATTGATCCCACGGCCGTGACCACCTCCATGACCATCAACAGTCCGGCCAACGCCATCTGGGCCATGTACATCGCCAATGCCCAGAAGCAGGGCAAGGACCTGGGGCAGGTGGGCGGCACCATTCAGAACGACATCCTGAAAGAGTTCATTGCCCAGAAGGAATTCATCTACCCGCCGGCGCCCAGCGTGAAGCTGGTGATTGACACCTTCGAGTGGGGCCCCAGGGTGGTGCCCAAATGGAACTTCGTCTCGGTGAGCGGGTACCACATCCGCGAAGCCGGGGCCACCGGGGTACAGGAACTGGCCTTTACCCTGGCCGACGGCTTCCACTACGTGGAAAAGGCGCTGGAACGGGGCCTGAACATTGACGAGTTCGCGCCGCGCATCAGCTTTTTCTGGGACATTCACAATGACTTTTTCGAGGAGATCGCCAAGCTGCGCGCCGCGAGGCGCATCTGGGCGCGGCAGATGCGCGACCGTTACGGCGCGAAGAACCCCCGCAGCTGGATGCTGCGCACGCACTCGCAGACAGCCGGCGTGAGCCTGCCGGCGCAGCAGCCGCTGAACAACATCGCCCGGGTGGCGATTCAGGCGCTGGCCGCCGTGCTGGGCGGCACCCAGAGCCTGCACACCGACTCGTTTGACGAGGCGCTGGCCCTGCCCACCGAGGAAGCCGCCACCATCGCCCTGCGCACCCAGCAGATCATCGCCTATGAAACGGGCGTGGCCGGCGTGGTCGACCCGCTGGCCGGCAGCTACTACGTGGAAAAGCTGACCAACGACATTGAAGCCGCCGCCATGGGCTATATCGAGCAGATTCGCATGATGGGCGGGGTGGAGGCTGGCATCGAGAGCGGCTTTTTCCAGCTGGAAATGGCCGAGGCCGCCTACCGCTACCAGCAGGAAGTGGAGCGGGGCGACCGCATCATCGTGGGTGTGAACGACTTTGTGCAGGACGCGGTGGAGGTGCCCATCCAGCTGATTGACCCGGAGGTGGAGCGGGTACAGGAAGCCCGGCTGGCGCAGGTGCGCCGCGAGCGCGACCCCATGCGGGTGGAAGCGGCGCTGGCCGCCCTGCGCGACACGGCCGTGACGGGCGCCAACTCCATGCCCGCGTTCCTGGAGTGCGCCCACGCCTACTGCACGCTGGGCGAGCAGATGGATGTGCTCAAGACCGTGTACGGGGAGTACGTGGAACCCGCCGTGGTGTAAAGGGAGGCGGGGGGCAGAACGCGGTGCGCTCCGGGTTCCTCCCGCGCACCGCGTTGCTTTGGGGAAGGCAGGGCCGGGGGGTTTAGCCTCTTCCGCGCCCTGCATCCCGTGCCCCGCGTCCCTCTACTGCACGTCGAACACGGTGACGTTGTTCACTGCCGTCCCCAGCCCAGCCCCCACGGTCAGGCGGCGGCTGTCCGGGCTCCAGGCCAGAAAGGCGGGGTGTTCAGCCAGGACGGGGCTTACGGCGGTCACGCGGCCGGTCTCGGGGTCCAGCAGGCTCAGGTGCCAGCCGTCGTCGGCGCGGGTGACGGCAGCGAGGTGGCCATTGCCGGGGCTGTAACGCACGGCGCCCTCGCGGTCACTGACCATGGGCAGGGCGGCGAACGGCGAGCGCTGCCCTGGGCGGTACAGGTCCAGGCCGCCGCCCACCTTCACGTAGGCGAACTGGCCCTGGCCGCTGATCTGCACGTCGGCGTAGCGCGCGCCGGCCTGCACGGGCAGGGGGAAGCGCTTGGCATTGGCGGTCAGGACCACGGCCGGGTCGCCCGTGCGCGCAAACACGTAGGCGCGGGTGGCGTCCGGCGAGACGGTCACGCGCGCCGCGCCGGCCACAGGCAGGGTGGCCACCGCCTTGCCTGTCTTCTGGGCCACCACCACCAGCCGCGCCTCGTCCCAGACGGCGGCGTGGTTGCCCCAGTGGTTCACGCTCAGGCGGGTGGCGCTGCGCAGGCCAGCCGTGGCCTGGGAACGCCCGCCGCCGAAGGTGCTCAGGACCCGGCCGCCGCTGCCACCTGCGGTCAGCAGCCACGTGAAGCGGTTCATGGTCTGCACAGCGCCCACATTCTGGGCCAGGGCACGCGGGCCGGCAGTGAGGGTGCCGCCGGGCAGCAGGGCCAGCGGCTCGCCCGTGGCCGGGTCCAGGCCGCCGCCCGTCAGGACCGCCGGCAGGCTGAGGAGGGTGCGGGGGGCGCCCAGATCGGCGCCGCTGTCCTGCAGCGCGCCGCCCTGCACGCTCAGCACCCGCTCGGTGGCCGTAAGGGTGGCGGGGGCCGCCTGCAGCCCGGGGACGGCGCGCGCCTGTTCGCGGTGGCCGGTCTGCAGGTCACGCACCTCCAGCTGCCCGGGACGCAGCACCAGCACGCTGCCGTCGCGCCGGGGCAGGCCGGTCAGCGGGGCGCCGCCCGTTTCCGTCCGGCGCACCACCACCGACGCGGGGTAGCCTGCCCGCAGCGCATACAGTTCGCCCCCGGCCTGCACGGCCGCCACCCGGCCATCCGCGCTGAAGGCCACCGGGCCCAGCGTGCAGGGGGCCGCGCAGGTCAGGGCGCTCTGCACCCCCAGGCCAGCCGTGTCCAGCAGTTGCAGGCGCCCGGCGCGGGTGACCACGGCCCGCAGGCCGTCGGGGGCAGTCACCAGCGCGCCCACACCCTCGCCGGTGGGCGCTGCGCGGACCGGGCTGGCCAGGGACAGGCGCTCCACGCCCTGCGCGCTGCCAATCAGCAGGTCCTGGGGCCCGCTGAAGCCGGCGCCGGTTACCCCGGGCGTGTCCAGCCGGACCAGCCGCACGCCGTCACTCAGGCGCCACACACTCACCTGGGCGGCGGTGCGGGTCAGGGCGTGGGTGCCACCGGGGCTCACGCTCAGGCCCGCGCACGGGGCGCCCACCGGCAGGCTGCGGCGCACCTCGCCGCCAGGGCCCAGGTGCAGCAGGCGCTCGCCCAGGCACGCCACCAGGCCGCTGGACGTTGTGCCACTGGACACTGTGCCGCTAGGCACTGGGCCCCCAAATACTGGCTGCACCTCCAGGGGTGCGGCGCCGGGCACCGTCAGCAGGGTGCGGGGCGACAGCGAGGCAGCGGCGGCCGGGGGGCCCAGGGCCGCCGACAGGGCCAGAACAGTCCAGAAACGCCGGGTCACGCGCGGCAGGATAGAGCATGCCCCGCGCGCGGCTGTGAGGAGCGGATGGGGGGCGCACTGGCAGCGAGGTGGGCACGGTGCAAGGGGGCATCCCCTTTCCCGCGCCCACCCGGGCCCTGCGCGCTGCTGCAGTGCGAAACCAGGCTCCGCCCCTAAAAACTATAGCTCTTGGGCACCACCGTCACGCCGCTGTCGGTCACGGTGAAGCCGCGCGCGCGGTCCTCGTCGGGATTCATGCCAATTTTGGTGCCCGGGGGAATGACCACGTTCTTGTCCACGATCACCCGGCGCAGGTGGGCGTGGCGCCCCACCTCCACCTCATCGAACAGCACGCAGCTTTCCACCAGCGAATACGAGTGGGTGCGCACGTTGCGGCCCAGCACACTGTCGCGCACGGTGCCGCCGCTGATGATCACGCCCCCGGCCATGATGGAATTGAACGCCTGTCCCTTGCGTCCGTCCGATTCGTGCACGAACTTGGCGGGCGGCGAGAACTCGCTGCTGGTGCGCAGCGGCCACTGCGGGTTATAGAAATCGAATTCCGGGTTCACACTCACGAGGTCCATGTTGGCCTCGTAGTAGGCGTCCAGCGTCCCCACGTCGCGCCAGTAGGTGTTGGCGTGGGTCTGCCCGGGAATGGGGTTGCGGTGAAAATCGTAGGCCATGACGGTGTAACCGTCTGACAGCGCGCGGGGAATCACGTCGCCGCCGAAGTCGAAGCCAGATTCGCCCGAGCCCATGTTCGTTTCCAGCAGTTCGTCCAGCGCGCGGCGCGAGAAGATGTAGTTGCCCATGCTGGTGAGGCTGGTGGCACTTTGACCGGGAATGCTGGGGGGGTCCTTGGGCTTTTCCAGAAACTGGGTTACGCGCCAGTTGTGGTCCACATGCATCACGCCGAACTGGTGGGCCTGCGCCTGCGGCATGGGGTAGGCGGCGATGGTCACGTCGGCGCGCGTTTCGATATGCTTTTGCAGCATGTGTTCCACATTCATCTTGTAGATGTGATCGCCGCTGAAAATGGCCACGTAATCGGCCTCGTAGTTGTCAATGAGGTGCATGTTCTGGTACACGGCGTCGGCCGTGCCCCGGTACCACACCGGGCCCAGTTCCTCGATGCGGTACATCTGCGCGGGCACCAGCGTGATGAAGTAATCGCTGAGAAAGGTGCCGAAGCGCCAGCCGCGCTGGATGTGCTCGGTCAGGCTCTGGGCCTTGTACTGGGTGAGCACGTAGATGGAAAACACGCCGGAATTGATGAAGTTGTTGATGGCGAAGTCAATGATGCGGTACTTGCTGCCAAACGGCACGGCCGGTTTGCTGCGCTTCTGGGTCAGCGGGGCCAGCCTGGAGCCCTGTCCCCCTGCGAGAATCATGCCGAGAACCCGTGGTTTCATGCCTTCCCCCCCGGGTGCGCCGGGCCGCAACCCGGGCACCCCAGGCCCACTCTACCCAGGCGCGCGGCGGCGGGCGAGTGGGCGGCCGGGCACACCGCCCAAGAACACACAAACAGAGAAGAAAGGCACATGGTGCCCCACGCTAGCGAGGCCACCCCTCGAAGAGATGCCGGCGCGCTTCACCCTCACTTAACAGCGGCGCGCCCAGCTGGGTGCGCACAAAGGTCAGCTGGCGCTTGGCGTACTGGCGGGTGGCCAGGGTGACCTGCGCCGCCGCTTCGGGCACCGTGAGGGCGCCAGTGGCCACCGCCAGGGCCTCGCGGTAGCCCAGCGCCTGCCAGACGGTGGGGCGCGGCTGGGCCCCGGGTGACACCTGCGCGGCCAGCCACGCGGCTTCACGGTCCCAGCCCGCTTCAAACATGGCCAGCACCCGGGTGTGCATGCGCGCTTCCAGGATGTCTGGGGGGTGCGAAAAGGCCACCACCTCGTAGGCGAAGGCGGGGGGGCGGTGACCGAACTCGCCGGGGTCGCGCCCGGTGCGGCGGTAGATCTCCTCGGCGCGCACCACCCGCCGGGGGTTGCGTTCCAGACGGGCGGCCTCGGCGGGGTTGCGGCGCTCAATGTCGGCCAGCAGGGCGTCCAGGCCGCGCCGGGCCAGGTCGGCTTCCACCTCGGCGCGGGCAGCGGGGTCGCTGGGTGGCGTCAGCGGCAGGCCGCGCCGCAGGGCCGAAAGATAAAAACCCGTGCCGCCCACGATCAGCGGCGTGCGGCCCCGGGCCAGCACACCGGCAACAGCGGCCTCGGCCAGCGTGACAAAGCGGGCCACGTCAAAGGGCTCCGTTACCCCGGCCACGTCCAGCAGGTGGTGGGGCACTGCGGCGCGCTCGGCGGGCCCCGGCTTGGCGGTGCCGATGTCCAGGCCCCGGTACACGGTCAACGCGTCGGCACAGATCAGCTCGCCGCCGGTGGCCTGGGCCCAGGCCAGCGCCAGGGCACTTTTGCCAGCGGCGGTGGGGGCAGTCAGGATGGGCAGGGCGCGCACGGCGAGGATCATAGAGGATGCGGGCGCGCCGGCGCGGAGCGGGTGCTACCGTAGAGGGCATGAACGAGCCCGTACTGGCGCGACTGCACCACCTGATGACGCTGCGGGAAGAGGTGGAAACCCTGGCCGGCCCGGTGCCCTGGAGCCCGGCCGCCGACTGGACCGACGACGACGCGCACCTGTGCCTGCACCTGGACGTGCCGGGCGTGGACGCCGGTTCACTGGAGGTGCACGAGGACGGCGACACGGTAACGGTGGCGGGCCAGCGCCCGGCGCCCGAGCGGCTGCGGCGCGGCGAGCGGCCCAGCGGCGTGTTCCGGCGTACCCTGAGCTTTCCGGAAGCGGTGCGCCCTCAGTCGGGGCAGGCCAGCCTGGTCCACGGCGTGCTGACCATCCGCTTCGAGAAGCGCCACCCCACCATCAGCGTGCCCTCCAGCGATCTGGGCCGAGCACCGCAGGAGGAATGATGGGCGCTGCCGTCTCATACGGCTTCCGAAACATTCCGCAAGACGTGACGGAATATTTCGGACCGGAGGGACTCGCAGAGCGGCGGCGCAGAGCAGGAACAGAGACGGATGTCCAGGAATTGGGCTGGAACAGCGCGGAAGATGGGGAACACCCAGTTTTTTCCTGAATGTGACGAACATGGATAGCCGGCCATCTCAGGGCAGCTGGGTCAGAAGGTTCTGGGCCGAACGTTCCTCCGGGCTCAGGGCCGCTTCGGCGTAAGGCGCTGCCTGCAGCCCGGTGCGCCGGGCCACAGTGGACATGGGGAAGGTGCGGACCAGGGTGTTAAAGCGCGCTGCGAGCGTGTTGTACTCGGCAGTGTAATGAAAAATATCGGACTGCGCCGTCTGCAGGCTGGCCATCAGCTGCCGGTACATGGGCGCACTCTGCAGCTGCGGAAACTCGTACAGGCGGCGCATCAGGAGCTGGACACTGGCGGTCACTTCACCCGGCGCAGCCGTACCCTGCTCGGCTGCCTTCTGGGCGGCCAGCACGCGGCCAATGGTTTCTTCCTCGGTACGGGTAAAGGACCGCACCACCTGCACCAGGTTGGGAATCAGTTCCGCGCGCGCCTTGTGGGCTGCGTCCAGCTTCAGGCGGGCCGCCTGAAGAGCTTCGTGCGGCCGCACCAGCGCGGCGCGGGCCGCCTGCACCGTACTGAGGGTGGCCAGCCCCAGGCCCAGCACCCACGCTGCAGGCCACAGCAGCTCTGGCACCCCCGCCTCCAGGCGCCCCAGCCCGGAGCGCACCAGCAGCAGGGCGGGCACACCCAGCAGCAGGCTGCCCCAGACAGGATTCAGGGCGTCGTTGGGGTCATCCTCGCTGACATGGTGTGACCACATCCCCAGCAGCCACAGCACCCCCAGTACACCGCCCAGCACCAGCGCCGCCCAGGACAGCAGGGTCACCGGCGTCCCCCGAACAACCCCAGAAACCCGCCCGGACGCGCCTGGAGGGCGTCCAGGGCCTGCTGAACGCCCGGGGTGCTGGGGTCGCGGCGCAGGGCCTCACGGTAGGCGGCGACCGCTTCCTTGCGGCGCCCGGCGCGTTCCAGAATCTTACCTTTGAGCCGGAGGTGATACCCGTCCGTGGCGTCGGGGCGGGCCAGCATCTGCTCGGCAGCCTGCAGGGCGGGCCCGTGCTGACCCAGTTCGCTGTGCAGTTCGGCCACCGCATAGAGATGATGGGTCAGCAGGGAATATTCCTCATCCGGGTCGGTGGCGGCCAGCAGCGCCAGTTGAAATTCCAGGGCGATGGCCGGTTCTCCACTGTGTTGAAAGGCCGTAACGGCGTCTCCCAGCAGTTCGGTGCGCACCCGGGCGTCAGGTTCGGCCGCCAGCAGGGAGCGGAACAGGGCCCGGGCCCGGCCAGCCTCACCCAGGGCGATATAGCACTCTGCCTGATATCCCCGCGCGCGCGGCTGGGCATAGCTTTCGGCCACCAGGAGATACTCCTCCAGCAGCGTCAGGGCCTCGCGGTAGCGTTCCTGCCCCTGGCGGGCCCGGGCGAGGTCCAGCAGCGCCTCGGCGTCGTCTGGATCCAGGGTGCGCAGGGCCTGGGCATGCTCGGCGATCACCGCATAATCGTCTTCCAGCCACGCCCGGCGGATCAGGCCACGGTGGGCCCGCGCTGGCTGCTCGCCGGTGGCCAGCGCAGCGTGATACAGCGCCGCCGCCTCACTGGTGTGCTCGAAGCCTCTGGCATTGAGAATCGCGTCGGCCAGCCCGAACAGCCATTCGGGCTGGGGGTCCAGGGCGCGGGCGGCGGCGTAGGCCGCACAGATGCGCTCCCCTATGGCCTGATGAACCTCCAGGGCGTCACCCGGCACCTCGTGACACGGGTAATGCTCCAGCAGGCGGGCAATCCGGGCATGAAGCCGCGCCTGCTCAGTCGGGTCACCCACCTGCGCCAGTTCAGCCCGCAGGTCCCGCTCGCGCGCGTCGAAGGCGGCGGGTGTTTCCAGGCGCCAGAACTCATCTTCCTTTGCCGCGGCGTGGTCCCCCGCAAGCTGCCGCAGCAGGTCCAGATGCTCACGCGCCTGCATGGGTACGGCCGCTGCGGCCTCCGGCAGTCCTCCCAGCCAAGCAGGCAGGGCAAACCCAAAGATCTCGCCTGCCACCAGTGCAGCCCCAGGCACCTGAAGGTCGGCCCACAGGCCATCCGGGTCCAGTTCAAAGGTGTCGGGTGTCAGGTCGCACAGAAACACCGCCGCGTCCCAGGACAGCAGAATGACGCCTCCATCCTGTGGATTCAGAAAGGCCACAGCAGCGTCCTCGAAGGTGCCGTCCTCACGTGGCTCGCCCCACTGGCGCCAGAAGTACAGCCCACCAAACGCAGTCAGCAAAAAAGGTGTCTGGGTGAGGCCCTGGGCAGACCCCAGCCAGTCATCCAGGGTCTCCTGGTACTCGGCTGGATCAATGACCTCCAGCAGGCCGCCGCCATATTTGCCCCATCCCCCTGTGCGCCACAGTTCCCGCACCGCAGGCGGAAGCAGCCCGGCATACTGCGCCTGACGCTGGGGGGGCGCGGAGCGGGTTCCGGCCGGGGCAAACCGCTGCAGGAATGTCGGGATGGCCTCGGCACTGTCCATGGGCCTCAGCGTAGCGCCGCTGCCGTCCGGCTGCGTCCGCACCTGTGGCGGCGCAGGCGTGCCGGCGCAGACAACAGGCTGGGCTCGGCTCAGTACCAGACGGACGGCGGCCCAGGGTGGCGGGCGCCCGGAGCCGCAGCGGTTCAGGGTGAAGTCCCTCGCCCGTCCCCCAGGCCAACGGTGCTTCGCCACTCGCGCTGCGGCGCCGCGGTCCCCGCCCGCTCGGTTGATCGGGGGCTTGGCAGCGAGCGACTGAAGTGGACCTGTCAAGCGGCGCCGCAGTGCGGGGGGGGGCAAGTAACCCTCCTCCGGGCGTGGCGCCGGCACATTGGCGCTGTGCCGAGGTGGCGGCGCAACAGAGGGCAGGCCGTATCAGTTCCACGCCCTCAGAGGCGCCCTGCTGCCGCTGGATCAGATACTCAGGGTACGGGCGCAGCGGTACAGGTCGCGGCTCACGTCCTTGCGCTGCTCCCAGGTTTCGTTCAGGGGCGTGTAGCTCACCTCATGATTCTGGCGGCCGATCATCACGCCCTTGCGGCCCTCCATCAGGGCGTACACGGCGGCCTCGCCCAGGCGGCTGGCCAGAATGCGGTCCGAGGACACCGGGGTGCCGCCGCGCTGGATGTGGCCCAGGATGCTCACGCGGGTTTCCATGCCCGTGCCCTCCTGAATGGCCGCCGCCACGCCGGTGGCGCCGCCCGGATAGCCCTCGGCCACGATAATGATGCTGCCCAGCTTGCCGCGCTTGACGCTGCTGCGCACCGTGTCCAGCACGCTGTTCATGTCCTTGGCGTCTTCCGGAATAAACACTTCCTCGGCGCCGCCCGCCACCGCCACGTCCAGGGCAATGTGGCCGGCGTGGCGGCCCATCACTTCAATCACGAAGATGCGCTCATGACTGGCGCCCGTGTCGCGCAGCTTGTCCACGGCGTCCAGCGCGGTTTCCACCGCCGTGAAGTAGCCGATGGTGTGGTCGGTGCCGTACAGGTCGTTGTCAATGGTGCCGGGCAGGCCAATCACCGGAATGTCGTGTTCCTGCTGCAGAAAGTGGGCGCCGTGAAACGAGCCGTCGCCGCCAATCACAATCAGGGCGTCCACATCGTGGGCGCGCAGGTGCCGGGCGCCCCGGGCGCGGCCCTCGGGGGTGCGCCACGTGGAACTGCGCGCCGACAGCAGGATGGTGCCGCCGCGCTGAATGGTGTTGGCCACGTCCCGTGGGCCCAGGGTCACGAAGTCGCCCCGGTGCAGGCCGGAAAAGCCCCGGCGCACGCCAATCACCTCAATGCCCTGTGAGGCAGCGGTGCGCACCACGGCGCGGATGGCGGCGTTCATGCCGGGGGCGTCGCCGCCGCTGGTCAGCACGGCGACGCGGCGCAGGCCGGCGGGGTTGGGTTGAGGAGGGCAGTGCGGAACATCGGTCATGGATCGGGCCTCGTTTCAGGGATCGGGTGGACGTCGGGGAGGGGCTCAGTCGGAAGCGCTTCCGGTGATCTGAAGCGCCAGCGTGTAAGCGTCATTCTTACGCAAACCCTGGCGCTGCAACGCTTCACGTATATCCCTGACGCTGTGGCCGGCCTCGGCCAGGGTGCGGGCCAGGGCCGCAAAATCGGTCTGGGGGGCCGCCTCGGCGCGGTCACGGCCGCCCAGCACCAGCACGATCTCGCCGCGCACGCCCGCTGCGAAATGCGCGGCCAGTTCGGCCAGGGTGCCGCGCGCAGTCTCTTCAAAGCGCTTGCTGAGTTCACGGGTGACGCTGGCGGGCCGCGTCTCGCCGCAGGCCGCCGCGAGGTCCTGCAGGGTGGCGTGCAGGCGGTGGGGGCTTTCGTACAGCACGGACGTTTCTTCCCGGGCGGCCACGGCGGCCAGGCGCTCGCGGCGCTCCCGGCCGGAGCGGGGCAGGAAGCCTTCAAAGGTAAAGCGCCCGGCCGGCAGGCCTGAGAGCACCAGTGCGGGAATCAGGGCGGTGGCCCCGGGCAGCACCTCCACGGGCACGTCGGCGGCCAGCGCCGCCTGCACCAGCTCGGCGCCAGGGTCGCTGATGCCGGGGGTGCCCGCATCGCTCACGTAGGCCAGCCGGGGGTGGCGCTCCAGCACCTGCGGCGCGCGGTTCATGGTGTGGGCGTCCAGGCGCACCAGCGGCTTGCGGATGCCCAGATGGGTCAGCAGCGCGCCGGTGCGGCGGGTGTCCTCGCAGGCCACGGCGTCGGCCCCGCGCAACACCGCCAGGGCGCGCAGGGTAATGTCGCCCAGGTTGCCCACCGGGGTGGGGACCAGCCACAGCCGCGCGTCGCCGGGATCGGCCCCGGTGTCGTTGCCGGCCCCGTCATTGGTGTCGTCGCTGGGCGGCTCGTCGGCGGGCCACGCCTCGTCGGGCAGCTTGTCAGGCAGGCCCGCAGGGTTCAGGTCAGGCTCAGTCATCGGCCCCCGGGTGCGGCGCGGCCAGGGAGCCCAGGGCGCTGGTGGCCAGCCCCGGCGTGGGCTTCAGGCGCACGCGCACCTTGCGGGGCCGCTTGAGCACGTTGGTAATGCGGGCGCGCAGCAGTTCGCCCTCGCCCACGGTCACGGTCACGACCGCGCCCTCGGGCAGACGGCCGCCGATAATCACCACCACGCCGTTTTCCACGACGCCTTTGTACGCTTTCATGTGTCCCTCCCCTGCGCGCGGCGCACGCGGCGTTCGGCCGCCGACTGCGCTTCACGCAGCGCCACGATCTCGCCCTCGCGCGCGCCGCCCAGCCGGGCGTAGCGGTCAATCACCTCGGCCGCTTCCCGGCGGCGGTCCAGACGCAGCAGCAGCGCGCCCAGATGCTCGCCCCCCACAAAATACGCGCGGGGGTTGTCCGGTTCGGCGGCCACCTGCGCGCGCGCCGTGTCCAGCCGCGCCAGCTGCGCGCGGTGGCGGTTGACCTGCCAGCGCACCAGAAAGGTGGCGAGGCTGAAGGTCAGGGCGGCCCCCAGCACTGAGAGCGTCACCGCCTCCGGCACCCCGATGCGGGCCCCCAGCTGCACGGTCAGCGGAAAGCTGAAGGCCAGCACCACCAGCACCGCCAGCGTGGCCGCGTAATTCATGCCCCACCTGCAGGGCAAAGGGTCAAGGCTGGCATGCGCCCAGTGTAGCGGGCGAGCCCTGCAGCCGAGAACCGTGGGCGCCTGCGAAATGCCGTAAGCTGCCCCGCGTGCGCCTGCACCTGATTACCGTTGGTGAACCCAAGCTGGCTTATGCCCGGGCCGGGTGGGATGAATACGAAAAGCGGCTGCGGCGCTTTCACCGCGTGCAGGTCACGCGGGTCTCTGCCCGCACCCAGGCGCAGGAAAGCGGGGCGGTGCGCCGGGCCGCCGGGCGCGCGCCGCTGGTGCTGCTGGACCCGCGCGGCGCGCAGTTCACCTCCGAGGGGCTGAGTGCCTTTCTGGACGCGCAGGCGGTCTCCGGCGTGGGCGAACTGGCCTTTGCGGTGGGCGGCCCGGACGGCCACACCGACGAGCTGCGCGCCGGGGCGGCCCGGTTGTGGAGCCTGGGCCAGCTGACCCTGCCGCACGATCTGGCGATGGTGGTGCTGCTCGAAGCCCTGTACCGGGCCGGGACCATCAGTGCGGGCGAGCCGTACCACCGGGGCTAAGTCGTTCGCTGCCAAGCCCCCGATCAACCGAGCGGGCGGAGACAGCGGCGCCGCAGCGCGAGAAGCGAACAAAGGGCTTTGCCCCGGGCATGGAGACTGTTCGGTGCTCTCCTGAACAGTCGCACCATGATGGGCAACGTCCTTAGGAACCTGGGGCCGTGGACAGGCGTACTGCACGTATGCCCTCTTCTGGTCTCCTGGAACTGCTGATGCTGCTCGTGGTTGCGACCGCACTGCTCGTCGGCCTCTGGCTGGTGCTCTGGTTGATCAGGCGGGCCAGCCAGCCGGGCCAGAGCCAGCGCGTTCATGACCTTGAACAGCGCGTGCACGACCTGGAGCGCCGCTAGACACCCCGCCACCGGTACGCCCCCGGCCCACACACCCTGGGCTACGCTGGGCAGCAAGATGACTGATCTGCCAGCCCCCGCCCCTGAATGGCTGCGCGCGCCCACCCTGCCGGGGCGGGCGGTCACGCTGGAAGCCCTGCGCCCCGAGCACGCCGCCGACCTGCACGCCGGGGCCACCGAGGACACCATTCGTTTTCTGGCCCGGGGCGGGCCCACAGCGCAGACGGTCCCGGCCTGGGCCGAGTACATCGAGCGCCTGAACGCATTGCCGCGCCGGGTCAATTTTGCGGTGCGGCTGGGCACGGCGGGGCCGGTGGTCGGGCGCGTCAGCTACAGCGAGGTGCGGCCCGAGGACCGCTGGGCCGAGATCGGCACCATGCTGCTGCCCGCCGCGCAGGGCACGGCCGTGAACCCGGACGCCAAACGGCTGCTGCTGGCCCGGGCCTTTGAGGCGCTGGGCGCCGGGCGGGTGCAGTTCAAGGTGGACGCCCGCAACGAGCGCAGTCTGCGGGCCATGCGGCGCCTGGGGGCGGTGCAGGAGGGGGTGCTGCGGGCCTATCAGGTGCGGCCAGATGGACAGGCGCGCGACAGCGTGATGTTCAGCATTCTGGCTGCCGAGTGGCCGGGCGTGCGGGCCGCGCTGGACCGGCGGCTGGACCGCCTGGTGGGGCCCAACCATCCCCACACAACATGAGAAAAGGCTCAAGATTGTCATCAGAGGTCTGGTAGCTTGGCGCTTGATGCGCCGCCTCCTGCTCCCCGCTGCCCTTGCCGCGCTGAGTCTCTCCAGCGCCCACGCCCTGATTGTGCCCATGCCCGGCTGGACCCCGGTGGGGGGCGACGCCAACTACTGGACCGACGCCAGCGGCAGCTGCCTGATGCGCGAGGAGCGCCACGGCCAGGCTTTTCCCAGTTTCGCCACCCCGGATGAGGCGCGCACCTTTGCCCTGAAGCTGCAAGAAAGCCTGGGGCGCAGCGTGCGCAACGTGGTTACGCAGCCGGTGGACCGTGCGGGCCGCTGGAGCGTGCTGGCCGCCTACGATTTCAAGGAAGGCGGCACCAGTTACCGCGTCAGCCAGCTGTTTCTGAGTGACAGCGGTCTGCTGCGCACCGTGACGGGCAGCAGCGCTGCCGAGGGCGCTGGGGCCTGCGTGAACGAGATGCGCGACTTTATCCGCTACCTGGCCAACTGACGGCTGGCCCGGGTGAGGTAGAACAGGGCGTGCCCACTTCACCTCACGCCCTGCTCTCGCGCCTGAACGACATTGCCCAGGTGGTGGCCCAGACAGGGCACGCGCTGGCGCTGCTGGGCCTGGGCTCTGTGGGGCGCGAGCTGGCACGGCTGGACCGCTGGTCCGACCTGGACTTTTTTGTGATTGCCCGCCCGGGGCAGGTGGGCCCGTTTCTGGACAGCGCGTGGCTGGCACAGGCCGCGCCGCTGGCCTACACCTTCCGCAACACGCCCGACGGCGCCAAGGTGCTGTTCGGGGACGGCCTCTATGCCGAGTACGCGGCCTTTGAAGCGGCGCGCCTGCCCGAACTGCCGCTGGCGGGCGCGCGAGTGGTCTGGGCGGCGCCGGACTTTTCCGGCCTGCTGCCGGAGGGCGAAGCGGCGCTGGCCGGACCCATCACCCCAGCGCAGCACGCCCACCATCTGGGTGAGGCGCTGACCAACCTGCTGGTGGGTCTGGGGCGCTACGGGCGCGGCGAGCGGCTGAGCGCCCTGAAGTTTGTGCAGGACTATGCACTGGGGCATGTGCTGGCCCTGGAAGCGGCGCGCGGGGCGCTGCCCGCCACCGGCGCAGACCCCTTCAGCCCCGAGCGGCGACTGGAGGCGCGGGCCCCCGGACTGGCCGCGCGCCTGCCGGCCTTTACGCCAGGGTACGCGGGCACGCCCCAGGCGGCGCTGGCGCTCCTGGCCCATCTGGAGGCGCACGAGCCGGTGCCGCCGGCCCTGAGCCGCGCCATCCGGGCAGCGGCCCAGGCGGCCGGGGACTGAACCGGCCACCCGCCTGCCCGGTCAGGGCGCGTGGTAGGCTCCCCGGTTGAGATGCAGATTGTGTGTGGAATTCGGACGGTGCGGCCATGATGGTCGTGACGGCGCTGCTGTCGTGGTTTCTGGTGGGGCTGTTCGTGCGCGTCAGCAAGGCACGCGGCTGGGGCCAGCGCGTGCGCGCCGACGGGCCGCAGACCCACCTGGTCAAGGACGGCACCCCCACGGCAGGCGGCGTGCCCTTCGTGGTGGCCACGCTGCTGGTCTTTGTGCCGCTGTACCTGAGCGGGCAGGGCGGGGACAGCCGCGAACTGCTCATCATGCTCACCGCCCTGGCCATGGGCCTGATCGGCGGGGTGGACGATCTGCTCAAGGTGCGCTCGCGCATGAAGGGCGGGGGCAAGAGTGAGCTGCTGGCGCGCGAGAAGTTTCCGCTGCAGTTTCTGGTGGCGGCGCTGTTTGCCTTCTTCGCCGCGCCCCTGGCCTCGCACGAGCTGGTGCCGGGGCTGGGCCCCGTGGGCGACGTGGTGCTGCTGACGCTGGTGATGGTGGGCAGCGTGAACGCCTTTAACTTTGCCGATGGACTGGACGGGTTGCTCTCGGGTATTGCCATCATCGTGCTGCTGCCGCTGCTGGGGCTCTCGCCCCTGAGCGCGCTGCTGGTGGCCGCGCTGCTGGGCTTTTTGTGGTTTAACGCCCACCCGGCGCGGGTGTTCATGGGCGACATGGGCAGCCACGCCATTGGGGCCATTGCGGCGGGGGCCTACGTGCTGCACGCGGATGTCTGGCTGCTGCCCCTGGCGGCCATCATTCCGGTGGTGGCCACGCTGAGCGTGGTCATTCAGGTGGCCTCGTTCAAGCTGCGCGGCAAACGGGTGTTCAAGATGGCGCCCATTCAGCACCACTTCGAGCACAAGGACATCGGCTGGCCGGAAACCCACGTCACCATGCGCTTCTGGGTAATCACGGCGGTGGCGACCGCTGGCGTGTGGTGGCTGCTGGGCGGGCGGCCCTAGAGCGGACAGCGGATGGACACGGGGGGGAGGGGCCATGCGCCCCTCTCCCCTTTTGCAGCTGGGCGCGTACACTCGGGCCCGTGAACCGACTGCCCGACCCCGCCGCCCTGCTGACGCGCCGCGCCCACCTGAGCGCGCAGGGCAGCGCGCTGTACCGCGCCGCCCACACCACGGAAACCCACGGCGTCTATGCCCTCGATCTGGCCGGCCGCGCGGGCGTTCTGAATCTCTATGCCCCGCTGACAGCCACCCAGGAAACCGCACTGGCCGCCCAGTGGGGCGAGGTGGCTGGGGTGCAGGCCGTGTACCTCAAGCGCCGCCCGGTGGAAGCCCGGCACGCGGCGAACGTGGCCCGCGACCAGCTCTCGCCGCCGGAGCCGGTCTGGGGCGAGCCTTTACCGGAACTGGTGGCGACCGAGGCGGGCGTGCCCTTCCTGATTCGCCCGGGCGCCGACCTGAGTACCGGCCTGTTTACCGACGCCCGGCCGGCGCGCGCCTGGGTGCGGGCCCACAGCGCGGGGCGGCGGGTGCTGAACACCTTTGCCTACACCTGCGGCTTTGGGCTCAGCGCCGCACTGGGCGGCGCGGCGGCTGTGAAGAACGTGGACCTGTCGCGCAAGGTGCTGGCCTGGGGGCAGGCCAACTACGCCCTGAGCGGCCTGAGTGCGCCGGAGCAGGATTTCCTGTACGGCGACGTGTTCGAGTGGCTGACCCGGCTGGAGCGCCGGGGTGACCACTTTGACCTGGTGGTGCTGGACCCCCCCAGCTTTGCGCGGGGCAAGAGCGGCGTGTGGCGGGCCGAACGCGATTACGCGCGGCTGGCAGGGCTGGCGGCCCGGGTGACCGCACCGGGGGGACGGGTGCTGACGCTGCTGAATCACGCGGGGGTCTCCGGGCCTCAACTGGGGCGCATGGTGCAGTCGGGCCTGCGCGAACAGGGGCGGCAGGCGGCGCTGCAGGAGAGCTTCGGGGCCGGCGAGGATTATCCGGAGGCCGAACACCTGAAAGTGCAGGTCTGGGCGCTGGACTGAAGCCCACAGCAGCGGCGGGGCCAGAGGGCACCCCGCCGCCGGAAGGTACGTGGCCTTACCGCACGCAGCCTGCGCGGATACTGGCGGCCAGGGCGTCCACATCCTGGCCATTCGCAGCGGCGGTGATAAAGGCGCTGCCCACCACCACGCCGTCGGCCACCCCGGCCACCTGCCGGGCAGTGGCGGCGTCTTTCACTCCAAAGCCCACGGCGATGGGCGCGCGGGCGTGTTCGCGCGCCAGAGCCAGCATGGCGGGCACCTCGCCCAGGGCCGCGCCTTCCCGGGCGCCAGTCACGCCGGTCACGCTGACGGCGTACAGAAAGCCGGTGCAGGCCCGCGCCACCAAAGCCACGCGCGCCGGGGTGCTGGTGGGGGCAATCAGGAACGTGACCGCCAGACCATGTTCAGCGGCCAGCTCCGCGATTTCCAGGTCCTGATCGGGGGGCAGGTCCGGCAGAATCAGGCCGTCGACCCCTGCACGCTGGGCCAGCCGCATGAACTCGCGCGGGCCCACCGCGTAGATGGGATTCACGTAGGTCATCACCACGATGGGCTTGTCGGTCTGGGCGCGCAGCCCGGCCACCAGCGCCAGCGAGTGCCGGGTGCTGGTGCCGCCCGCCAGGGCCTGCTCGCTGGCGCGCTGAATGGTGGGGCCGTCGCCCAGGGGATCGCTGTAGGGAATGCCCACTTCCAGAATGTCGGCGTGGGCCAGCAGCGTCTGCGCCAGGGCTGGAAAGCCGGCGGCGGTGGGATAGCCGGCCGTCATGTAGGGAATGAAGGCGGCGCGGCCCTCTGTGCGGGCCTGCTCAAAGGCGGCGTGCAGGCGCGCGGCGCCGCGGGTGTGGGCCAGGGTGGTCATGCGTGGACCTCGGGGGCCAGCAGTTGGCCCGGCGCCTCGCCCGCCGGTTCCTGCAGGCTCAGCAGGCGCATCACCTCGGCCACGTCCTTGTCACCCCGGCCCGAGAGATTGACCACCACGGTCTGCTCCGGGCGCATGGTGCGCGCCAGCTCGACCGCGTGGTAAATGGCGTGGGCACTTTCCAGCGCGGGAATGATGCCTTCTAAGCGGGTCAGCAGTTGCAGGGCGTCCAGGGCCTGGGCGTCGGTGACGGGCACGTACTGCGCCGCGCCGGTCTGGGCGTACAGGCAGTGCTCGGGGCCAATGCCGGGGTAATCCAGGCCCGCGCTGATCGAGTGCGGCGGCACGATCTGGCCCTCGTCGTCGTTCAGCAGGTACATCATGGCGCCGTGCAGCACGCCGATGCGCCCACCCGCCACACTGGCGGCGTGGCGCCCGGAATCCACGCCCTCACCGGCGGCCTCGGTGCCGATCAGGAGGGGCCGCTCTTCCTCAGGCAGATAGGCGAACGGCGCGAAGATGCCAATGGCGTTGCTGCCGCCGCCCACGCAGGCCACGATGGCGTCCGGCGCTGCTCGGCCTTCCAGGGCCTGATGCTGCACCTTGACCTCCTCGCCAATGACGGACTGAAAGTCGCGCACCATCGCCGGATACGGGTGCGGGCCCACCACGCTGCCCAGGATGTAAAAGGTGTCGCGCACGTTGGTCACCCAGTCGCGGATGGCCTCGTTGGTGGCGTCCTTGAGGGTGGCGGTGCCGGAAGTGACCTCGCGGACCTCGGCGCCCAGCAGCTTCATGCGAAACACGTTCAGGGCCTGGCGGCGAATGTCCTCGGCGCCCATGTACACCACGCACGACAGGCCCAGCAGGGCGGCGGCGGTGGCGCTGGCCACGCCGTGCTGGCCGGCGCCGGTTTCGGCAATCACGCGCTTCTTGCCCATGCGCACCGCCAGCAGCGCCTGGGCCAGACAGTTGTTGATCTTGTGCGCGCCGGTGTAATTCTGGTCCTCACGCTTGAGGTAGATCCTGGCGCCACCCGCATGTTCGGTCAGGCGCTGGGCGAGGTACAGGCCGCTGGGGCGCCCCACGAATTCACGCAGCAGGCGGTCCAGTTCGTTCAAAAAGGCCGGGTCGGTCCTGGCGGCGGCGTAGGCCGTTTCCAGCTCGTCGAGCGCCGGAATCAGCGTTTCGGGCACATACCGCCCGCCAAAACGGCCGAAGCGCCCGCGCGCGTCCGGCTGGGGGTAGGTGGGAAGGGTCAGGGACATGGTCTCAGGGTAGGTGGGGATGGACGAACGGGCGTTAGGGCAACTTAGACAGGTCATCTAAGTTTGTGGAGAACCCCACCTTTGCCAGCTCGGCGCGCCACAGGGGCAGCAAGTCGTCCAGGCCGACCTCGGCGGGCACCAGCCAGCCCAGACTGCGGGCCAGTTCGGCCAAGACGCGGCCCGGGGCCTCTGCGCCTTCACGCAGGGCCGACAGGGGCGGGGCGCCGCCGCGCTTGGCCAGCCGCTCGCCCCGGTAGTCGCGCAGCAGCGGCACATGCAGGTAGCGTGGCGTGGGCAGCCCCAGGGCGCCCTGAAGCGCCACCTGGCGGGGCGTGGCGCTCAGCAGGTCCGCGCCGCGCACCACGTCCGTCACGCCCGCCTCGCCGTCGTCCACCACCACGGCAAGGTGATAGGCGAACACGCCGTCGTTGCGCTGCAGCACGAGGTCCCCCACGTCACGGGGCAGGTGCTGACACAGGGTCTGGCCGGTCAGGGCGTCGTGGGCACAGACCACCGTGTCCGGCACGCGCCAGCGCCGGGCGGCGGGGCGCCCCGGGTGCGCGGTGCCGGCGCGGCACCTTCCGGGGTACACCGGCTCGGCGCCGTGGGGCGCGCCCGCACTGGCCTGAATGGCGGCCTGTACCTCCTTGCGGGTGCAGGTGCAGGGGTAGGTGTCCAGCCGGGCCAGCGCCGCCTCGTACAGGGGCAATCGGGCAGACTGCACCACCTCTTCGTCCCAGTCCAGGCCCAGCCACGCGAGGTCGCGGCGGGTGGCGTCGGCGGCCCCGGGGCGCACGCGGCCGGTGTCCAGGTCTTCAAAGCGCAGGAGGTGGCGCCCCCCATGCGCGCGGGTATGCAGCCACGCCAGCAGCGCGGTGCGGGCGTTGCCCAGGTGCATGGCCCCGGTGGGGCTGGGGGCAAAGCGGCCCACCACGCTCATGGGGCCGCCACCTCGTCCCACAGGGCCAGCAGCACGCCGCCCACCACCGCCGCATACGCCAGAAACAGCACGAAGCGTCCCAGGGGATCGGCGGCGTCCAGCGCGTTCCAGCCGCCCAGCAGCTGCCACCAGTCATGGGTGTCGGGGTCGCCGGTGATCAGCGGCAGGTCGCGCCCCGGGGCGTCGCGGATGTAGGCGGCCACCCCTGAGAGCGAGTGCGCCAGCCACAGGGTGGTCAGGCCAGCGGCGAAGCGGTCGCCGCGCCCCAGAAAGGCGGCCACGCAGGCGCCCGGCACCAGCACTTGCAGCAGGCTGCCGCCCAGCAGCATGGGGATTTCTCCGGCGAACATCAGCAGCATATGCCCGGCCTCGTGGAAAATGAGGTTCACGCCCGAGAGCCAGCCTGGGTTCAGGGGGTGCAGCACCCCGGGGACCGTGACCCACAGGGCCACCAGCAGCCCCAGCAGGCGGCCTGCGCGCGCGGCTGGCGGACTTACCCGCACGTCACCGGTGTGCCCGGAGCCACGCCAGCAGCAGGTCCTCGACCAGTTCGCTGACACTTTCGCCGCCCTCCTTCTTGACCTGCTTCCACACGGCGCGCACCGTTTCGCGCCGCACGTAAACAGGTTCCAGCGGCTCGCCGGCCGCCTGGGTGCGGCGCCGGTCAGGCTCGGGGGTGACCTTGCGGGCCTTGCCGACCTTCCGGCCCTCTTTCAGGTAGTCAAAGCGGCCCACGCGCGCGCTACCAGAGTTCCTGGGCCAGGCGCTGAATGTCGCTCCAGGCGCTGGCCGAGCGCTCGCCGGGGACGTCGCGTACCAGCACCCCGGCCTCGGCAGCGCGCCCAAAGGCGGCGTACTGGCGCACCAGGGTGTTACACACGGTCAGGCCCGCCTCGCGCAGGTCCTCGCGGGCGTCCTCGGCGGCGTGGCCCACGGGCGGCACCCGGGTCAGGACCACGCGGGTCTTACGCGCCGCGCCTTCCACGTGCAGAAAGTCCAGCAGTTCACGGGTGGCGTCCAGTTCCAGGGCACTGACGCCGCTGGGCACCAGCAGCAGGTCGGCGCGCTCCGAGAGCTGGCGCAGGTCCTTGCGCTTGGGGCGGCCCTCGGTGTCCAGCAGCAGCAGGTCGTAGCGGGACAGTTTCTTGGGCCGCACCTCGTCGGCCCCGATCACGTCAAAGGGCAGGGCGCCTGCCCGCCGGGCCCAGCGCAGGCTGCTGCCCACGCGGCCGTCCTCGTCCACCAGCAGCGGCGTCAGGCCGCCCGCGTGCGCGGCGCCGGCGAGGTGAACGGCCAGGGTGCTTTTGCCCACGCCGCCCTTTTCTGAGGTGATTGCCACGACCTTCATGCCGCCCCAGCGTAGCAGAGCGCCTGTGCGCCGGGCATCATGGCCGGATGACCAGCCCACTGACGGCGCAGCAGCAACAGGAACTGGAGCAGGCCCCGGTCTACTGGACCGCCCGGGCCATGCAGGCGCAGGGCAGCCGCTTTTACCGCGCGCTGGGCGAGGCGCTGAACGCCGCCGACGCCACGAACCGCCGCCTGATTCTGCGCACGTGGCCGGCGGCCTGCTGGGACTTTTACGAGCGGGGGCGGCGCTTGGCGGCGGACGGCGAGGGCTGATCCAGCACGGCCAGCAGGAGTTCGCGCAGCGCCGTTTGGCACAGCGCCCAGGTGGAGGTAAACCCGGCGCAGCCGCGCGGGGTTGGCGTGCGTGCGCCGCGCTGCGGGGTCCAGACCCGGCTGGGGCAGCAGGTTCAGCAAGGCTGTCCAGGGGCGCAGGGGGCCGGTACGCGCAGGGCCGGCGGGCGCGTTTCCGTGGCCGCCCCCTGCCCCGTGCGCGGCCACTCTACACTGAGCCCCAGTATGACGACCCCCACCCTGCTGGCCGTATTTGCCCACCCCGACGACGAAGCCTTCAGCGTGGGCGGCACGCTGACCCACTACGCGCGCCAGGGGGTGCGGGTGGTGCTGGCCTGCGCTACCCGGGGCGAGGCAGGCAAGATCACCGTGCCCGGCATGACGGTGGACGATCTGGGCGCCCAGCGCGAACAGGAACTGCGCCGGGCCTGCGAGGCGCTGGAAATTGAGGCGCCCATCTTTCTGGATTACCACGATTCCGGCCGCCACGAGCGCACCCGCCACAACGACCCCAGGGCCCTGATGAACGTGGACCCCCTGCAGGTGGAGACCCGGCTGCGCGAGCTGATTGCCGAGGTGCAGCCCCAGGTGATGATCACCTTCGACCCGCACGGGGGCTACGGGCACATTGACCACCTGCAGATTCACCGGGCCGCCAGCGCCGCATTTTTCAGCACTGGCCACCTGCCGGGCGGCGGACCGCAGCGGCTGTACTACACCGCGCTGACTGTGCAGGCGGCGCAGCAGCTCGCGCGCATGGGTGAGGGCCTGGACCCGCAGGTGTACGGCGTCTCTGAAGGCACGGTGGCGGCGCAGATTGACGTGGCGGCCTACGCCGAGAACAAACGCGCCGCCCTGAAGGCCCACGGCACCCAGACCGGCGAACAGAGCGTGATGGGCAAGATGAGCGCCGAGGAGCGGCAGGCCATGGAAGCGATGCTGCTGGGCCACGAACGCTTCAGCCTGGGCGGCACCCGCACAGCGATTCCCCAGTTTCCCCTGCGCGGGCTGTTTGAAGGCGTGGCAGGGGGTGAAGGGCTGGTGTGATCCGAGTTCCGAAAAACTCCGTCATGTATGACGGAGTTTTTCCGACCGGAGGGACCTGCAGCGCTGCGGCGCAGAGCAGGAAGGGAGACGGCTGTCCGGGCATTGGACCGCCCCCAGCCGAAGGCAGGGAACATCCCCCTCCTTCCCGGATGTTCTGGACATGGACGGCCGTCCGTCTGAGTGGTGGGCCCCAGGCCATGAGAGGTGGCTTGGCCTTCAGGTGGCCTGAAGGGCCAGCATCGCCCCGGCCCCGATGCGCTGCGCGGCCTCCTGGGCAGCTTCCTGGCCCCACAGCGTTCCGGCCACATGCAGCGCCGCGTGCAGAGCGCCCAGGCCAGCAGGGGCCGAACACAGGGGGCCGTCGGTTACAACCTCACCGGGGCGCACGTCGGCAGGGGTAAAGCCCCAGAGGGTATCGGCCAGATCGGCGGGGCCGCCCACCACGCGGCCGTCCAGGGTGCCGGCCTCGCCCAGCAGCAGCAGGCCGCTGCCGCTGGCGCCGGTGGGCAGCCCCGGATGAGCCGCCAGAAAAGCGCGCAGCAGGGGGTCACGGGCCGCCCTGGCCGCGCCGGGGCCGCCGGGCAGTAGCAGCGCTCCGGGCTCGGGCAGCGCGGCGTACAGCACGTGCGGGGTGGTCACCAGTCCGCCCGCCGTAATCACACTGATGCGCGAGCGGTTGACCGTCACGGCCACCCGGTCGCCGCCGCACAACCGCAGCACCGTAACCATTACCCCCAGTTCCAGCTCGCTGACACCGTGGTACACCGGCAGCGCCACCACCGGGCCAGTCTGGGCGTCGGGGTCCGGGGTGAGGCTGCTCATAGGGCCAGGGGCTGCAGGCGGTACTCGCGCCGGGCCAGGGGCGGGGCCACCTCGCCGTGGTCCAGCAGATGCTGGGCCGCGTCTTCAGACAGGCGCTCCACCCGCAGCAGGTAGGCCAGAGCGGTTTCGGGGCTGTCAAAGCGCCGGGGGTGGGGGTCACCCTCCACAAGCAGGTCAAGCCAGGCGATCATAGGTCGCGCAGGTCCTCCCACAGCTGCCAGCCCACGCCCTCGGGGGTCACGTCCAGCAGGGGGTTCAGTTGCTCGCTGGCGGCGCTGGCGTCGGCGTGCAGGGCGTCGTTGCTGGGGCGGGTGTCGTACACGCGCAGCACCGTGAACTGGTAAAACGCCTGCGAGGCCGTGGGCTCGCCGTTCTCGAAAAAGGCGAAGGGCGGGGTCACCGCGTCCCACAGCACATGCGCCGCTTCCTGTTCACCCTCCCCTTCGCCCGTGGGGGCGGGCAGGTCGAGCTCGTGGGGCAGAAACTGCTCCAGATCAATCTCGGCCTCCTGGGGATGCCACACGTAGCCCTGCAGCAGGCGCACGGCGGCGCGGCCCACGGGCTGTGGTTCACTGGTGCTCACGCGCCGTAGCATACCGGCTTTCGCCCGGGACCGGCCGCGGCAGCGGGGCGGGGCCAGCCGCGGGCAAACCTTCATCTTATACAGACTGCCGCCTGTTCCGCCGACCCACCGGCTCTGTTCCGATGTGTGGGCGCCGCGCCCGGAGGGACGGGTTTGTCCTGCTCGCGCTGCGAAGTAAGTGCCTCGCCCCTCCCCCAGGCCAACGGTTCAGAAGGGCGCAGAAACGTTTCCATTCCCGGTGCGAGGCACTGTGTTCGCTTCTCGCTCTGCGGCGCCGCTGTCCCAGCCCGCTTGGTTGATCGGGGGCTTGGCAGCGAGGGACTGAAGTAGCTCGCTGTTGATCTTTAGATCAACCGAGCGGAGCGAGTATCGAAAAAAGGACGTTGCACCGGGAGTGGAGACTTTGCGGTGCTTTCCTGAAGAGTCGTAACGTGAGGTGCAACGTCCTTAGCTCTCCGGGTTCGTCTCAGCCTCCTGCACCTCGCCGCGCTCCTGGGGTGGGCGGCGGCTTGGGTCCAGGTCTTCAAGCCAAGACTTCAGGCCCTGCGTCGTCAACTGGCGCCAGGGCCTGCTCGTGCACCACCAGGGCGTCGGGCAGGGCCAGGACGCCCTGGGTGTTGACCCCCCAGTCGGCCAGCCACCGGGCGCCGACGGGCACGGCCAGCAGGGCGGCGCCCGCCTCGCGCCACACGCCCGCACGAAAGGGAGCCAGCGCCGGGTCAGCCAGGGCGGCGCGCAGCCAGGGCAGCAGGGCCGGGCCGTCCTGCACACTGGCCCGCGCTTCCAGGGCCAGCAGCTGGGCGTGCAGGCCAGGGTCGGCGGGGGCTGACCCGTCCCCCACCCGGCGCAGCAGAGCGTGGGCGCGGTTCAGGTCAGCCAGGGCGGCGCCGGGCTGGGCCGCGCGCAGGGCGGCCTCGGCACGCAGGGCCAGCGCCTGGGCCTGTTCATAGGGGTGGGCAGCCAGGGCCAGGGCCTCGCCGGTCAGCGCCAGGGCGCGCGCCGCGTCGGGTTCGGCCAGGGCGCGGCTCAGGCGCAGGTCCAGCGCCAGCAGGTGATCGCGGTCGGCGCCCGCCCCCGCCTGGGCCAGCAGGGTATCGAGCAGGGCGCGGGCGTGCGCCAGATCCGGGTGGTCGCGCGTGGGCCCGGCCAGCGGCTGCAGGTAGGGGCGGCCCAGCCCGCGCGACAGGTAAGCCAGCGCGGCGCGGTAACGGGTGCGCCGGGCGCGGTAGGCGGCCTCGGCGGGCCGGGCCTCGGGGCGCGCCAGCAGCGCCAGGGCCCCGGCCGCCCACGACAGGGCCTCGTCGGGGCGCCCCAGGGCCAGCAGCAGCGGCACGCCCTCGGAGAGCAACCGGGCGCGGGGCACGCCGTCGGCGTGGCGCCGGGGATCGGGCGGCACCAGGGTCAGGGCGCGGCGCAGTTCGCGCAGCCCCGGCCCCGGGTGGCCCAGGCGGCGCAGGGCGGTGGCGGTGCGCGCCAGCACCCGCGCCTGTTCCTCGGGGGCGCTGCCGGCCTGCGCGAGGCGGGCGGCTGCGTCCTGCAGGGCCCCCAGGGCGGCAGCCGGCTGCCCCAGACGCAGCAGCAGGTCGCCTTCCTGGTAGCGCGCGCGCGCCGAGAGCAGCGGACTGCCCGCCGGAACGGCCTGCAGCGCGGCCAGCGCCTGGGCCCACTGCCCGGCGTCCTTGGCAATCAGGCCGCGCCACAGCCACGCGCGCGCTCCCCCCTGCGCGGCGCGGGGGTCGGCCGCCGCCTGGGTGGCCGCCGTCAGGTCGCCGCGCCAGCGGGCCAGGGCCGCCTGCACCAGCAGGGCGTCGGCCTGGGCCGCGCTCACCCAGGGATCGGGGCCCGCCATGCCGGTCACGTCCGGGTGGGCCAGTTGAACCTGTGCGGCGTCCATGCTGCCGTGTTCCAGGCTGCTTTCGGCCAGTTTCACCCGGGCCCAGGCGCGCACCGCGCCCCGGGGGGACTCCAGCAGGGTGAACAGGGCGTCCCGCAGGGTCACGGCGCCGTATTCGCCCCGGCCCGCATGGTGCGCCACCACCGCCCGCGCCAGCAGGTCGCGGTGTTCGCCGCCCGGGGCAGCGCGCAGCGCGGGCCACAGGGGCGGCAGGTGCCGGGCGTCGTCCGGGTGGGCCTGCAAGTGGGCCGCCAGGGCACCCAGGTCGCGCAGCGCGGCCCAGGCCGCCAGCCGCGCCGGGGCCAGGGCCGGGTCCCCGGTCTGCGCCAGGGCGCGCAGGGGGGCCACCAGGGCCGGGGGCGCCACACTGGCCCACGCGCCGCGCAGGGCCGCACTGGGCTGGAAGCCGTCCCCGGTGGGCACCAGCAGCAGCCGGGCGTGGGGGGGCAGCGTCGCCGGGTCCCGGCACAGGGCCGCCGCCAGCAGGGCCGCTGGCCAGGGCGCGGCCGGGTCCGGCAGGGCGGCGCTCAGGGCGGCGGTGGCCTCGGTCAGGGGGCGGGTGTCCGGGTCGGCCAGCAGTTCGGCGGGCCCGGCCCCTTCCCGGGCCAGCCGGGCCAGCAGGGTCAGGCGCTCGGGGCTGCGGCCCCCCTCCTGCACAAGGCGCTGGGCTTCTGTGCGCGACACGTTCAGGTGGGCCATCAGGTACGCTCGGGCCTCGGCGGGGGTGGGCGGGCGCAGCTCAATGCACTCGGCGCCGCTGTCCGGGGGACAGTCGCCGTCCAGGGCCAGCAGCACCGCCAGCCCGGCAGGCGCTGGTGCCAGCAGGCACTGCACCGCCCAGACTGCTCCACCCAGGGCCTCGCCGCTGCGGTCCCGGGGCGGGGCCCCCTGCCAGTGCAGCGCCTGCCCCACCCGCACCAGCACCGCGCCACGCGGGGGCAGGGCCCGGCGTGCGGCGTCCTGCTGCGCCTGCGCCTGCGCGGCGTATGAGGCGCCCGGCGGCATATCCAGCGGCAGCACGCCGCCCAGGTCACCCGAGAGAAACAGCTCTGTGACGGGCACGCCCTGGTCACGCAGGGTGCGGGCCACCTGGGTCAGCAGCACCGTCTTGCCCGCGCCGGGGCGCCCGGCCACGATCAGGCGCGGCGAGCGGCCCGCACGCACCCCGGCCACGAACTGGCGGTAGGCGCGAATCTTGCTGCGGCCCAGCAGGTCCAGTTCCGGGGGCAAGTCGGGGCGGGCGGGCGCGGCCTGGGGCAGCGCGCAGCCCACCTCCTGGGCCAGCGCCTGCAGCACTGCGCGCAGGGCGGCCTTGTCGGCGGGGGTGCCCACGCCCCGGTACACGATGTTGCGCACGCTGCTGGGGTTGGCGCCGCGCGCGCGCATCTGGGCTTCGAGCCAGCGCAGGCTGCCGCGCGCCTGCCCGCCAGAAGGCGGCGGCAGATGGGCGCGCAACTGGGCCAGCACCGCTCGGTAATCCACGCGGCGCTCAGCCTACCCCGCCCATGAACCGGGTTCAAGAAAGCCCTTCGCCCACCGTTCCTGACGGGGCCGTCAGCTTTCTGCCAGAGCAACTGTGTATACTCTGCCCAGCTTTCAACCCAGTCTCGATTCCCCCAGGAGGAACCTATGCGTAGCCTTATTGTGTCGTTTGCCCTTGCCCTGTCTGTGACCGCCGCCGCCCAGAGCCAGCAGACCGCCAAGACCCTGTTTGACCAGGGCAAGTGGCAGGAAGCCGCCACGGCGGCCGCCGCCCTGAACACCGCCGACGGCTTTGCCCTGGCCGCCGAGGCCACCACCGCCGGCGCCGGTCTGGTGCCCGACAACCAGAAAAAAGCGCTGTTTGAAAAGGCCCAGGGCTACGCCCGCCAGGCCATCGCCAAGGACCGCAACAACGCCGACGCCTACTTTGAACTGGCCCGCGCCCAGGGCCGTCTGGCGCAGTTCAGCGGCATTCTGCAAAGCCTGGGGCTGGCCGGCGAGATGAAGAAGAACCTGGACACCGCCGTGCGCCTGAACCCCAGACTGGCCGGCGCCTACGTGGCCCTGGGCCTGTGGCACGCCAACCTGATCAGCAAGGGCTTTATTGCCACGCGCGCCACCGGGGCCGACCGTAACCAGATCATCCCCAACTTTGAAAAGGCCATCGCGCTGGAGCCCAACGTGGCCGTTCACCGCATCGAGTACGCCAACGCCCTGATGCTGCAGGGCAAAAAGGCCGAAGCCGCCGCCCAGCTGGAACGCGCCCTGGCCATGAACGCCGACACCTTCTGGGAGAAGCGCAACGAGGACGCGGCCCGCGCCACGCTGGCAAAGCTGAAATAAGGGTCGTGGGGTGGAGGGGGTGGGTTGTGGGAGGAAACTTCCGCAGCCCACCCTCCCTTAGCTGTTCAGTCGCTCGCCCTGAGTGCACCTGAAAAAATGCACTTGGAAAGCTGCGCCGCGCGCACAGCCCTGTGCCCTTCCCTACACCCCACCGCCCCACACCCCCTACGCATTGAGCAGCCGCGCCGCGCCCGGCAACACGCGCACCCGGATCTCGCTGACGCGGCCGTGCAGGTCACCGTCCAGGTGAATGCGCACGGGGGTGGCCCAGCGTACCTGCACTTCACGGGCGGCCACATGGTGGGCCAGGGGATGCGAGAGGTGCGCGCCGCGCAGCACCCGGGCCATGAGGCCCGCCAGCTGCCGGCGGGTCATGGCGCCGCCTGCCACCACGTTCAGCTGGCCGTCACGCACATCCGACTGCGGGCTGATGCGAAAGCCGCCGCCGTACCGCACGCCGTTCATGACGGCCACGATGGCGCTGGGGCCCGCGTACAGCGGCTGCCCGTCGGCCACGATGGCCACCTCGGCCAGCTGCAGGGCGCGCAGGGTACTGAGCGCCGAGTAGGCGTAGCGGGCAAAGCCGCGCAGGCGCGCGGGCGCGCGGTCCATGTTGGCCGTCACATCAGAGTCAAAGCCCATGCCCAGGCCGTTGAGCAGCACGAAGCGGCGCCCGGCCTCGTCCCCAGCCACAATGTCCAGTTCCAGGGCGTCCAGGGCGCGCGGCTGGTAGTTCAGGCGGTCCAGGGCCTCACCGAAGGCGCCGGGCTTCAGGCCCAGCAGGCCGGCAAAATCATTGCCGGTGCCCAGCGGCACGATGGCCAGGGGGCGGCCAGTGCCCACCACCGCCCCCAGCAGGGCGCCCACGGTGCCGTCGCCGCCCACGGCCATCACCGCGACGTCCGGGGGCAGGGCCTGCACGCGGGCCAGCGCCGCCTCGCCGGATTCTTCCTGAATCAGGGTGTGCTCTAGGCCACGCGCCTGCAGTTCGCGCTGCAGGCGCGGCCATTCGCGGGCGGCCAGGCCACGCCCGGCGCGGGGATTGAGCACCACAGCCAGGGGGGGCAGCGGAAAAACTGGGTGGTCCTCTGGGGTCACGTCCAGCTCAGCATAGAGCAAACCTTCATGTGGGGCGGCCCGTCAGACAATCGGGGTGCGCAGCACGCCCACGCCCTCAACTTCAACCTCCACCACGTCGCCGCTGTGCAGCGGGCCCACGCCCTCGGGAGTGCCGGTCAGCACCACGTCGCCGGGTTCCAGCGTGACGTAGCGCGTGACATACGCCAGAATCTGCGGCAGGCCAAAGATCATGTGGCGGGTGCGGCTGTCCTGGCGCACCTCGCCGTTCACCCGGGTCTGCACGCGCAGGTCGGCAGGGTCCAGTCCGGTGACCAGATGCGGCCCCAGCGGACAGAAGCGGTCGGCCGCCTTGGCACGGAACCACTGCAGGTCGGCCTTTTGCAGGTCGCGGGCCGTCAGGTCCAGGGCGCAGGTGTAGCCGGCCACCACAGCCAGGGCGCTGGCCTCGGACAGGCCGCTGGCGCGCACGCCGATCACCGCCGCCAGTTCGCCCTCAAAGTGAAAACTCTGCGTCCAGTCCGGCCTGCGCACGGCGCCGCCGGGTTCAGCCAGGGCGTTTGGGCCCTTCAGAAAAATGCCGGGCTCGGTGGGCAGCCCGCCCCTGTCGTTGCCCAGTTCACGGATATGGTCCAGGTAGTTGCGGCCCACACACACGATCTTGGTGGGTTCGGCGGGGGCCAGCAGCGCAGCCGGGTCATAGGGCACCGTCTGGCCGCTGCGCTCGCCCAGCATGCCGGCGCGCAGGTGCACGCGCCCGCCGTCCAGTTCGCCCCAGCAGGGCTGGCCCTGCCACGTCATGCGGATCAGTTGCATGGGGGCAGGATAGCGGGCCCGCGCCCAGGGCCCCCGCTCAGTCCAGGCTGTCGGCTTCTTCCAGGGTGACGTTTTCCAGGCCCTCGGGGTCCAGCAGGGTGACGCTCTGGCCGGTGCTTTTCAGCAGGCCCTGCTGCTCCAGCTTGCGCATGACACGCGACACGGTTTCGCGGGAACTGGAAATGCGGCTCATGATGTCCTGGGTAGACATGGGCAGCACCTGCGGCTGCGCCGCGCCCGCCTGCACGCGCTGGCGGTAGAGGTTGGTAAACACGTGGCTCAGGGCCGCTTCGGTGTTCAGGCCAAAGGCAATCAGTTCGTCATTCAGGTGGGTCACGCGGCGCACCAGCATCACGCTGAGGTTCCACAGCACGTCCGGGTGGCGGCGCAGAATCTGGCGGAAATGGGTGCGGTAGAGCATCAGGGTGGTCACGTCGGTCTGGGCCACCACGGTGGCGCTGCGCTCGCCGCCGCCCAGCACAGCCGTTTCACCAATCACGCCAGGGGCGTACACGTCGCCCATGACGCGCTCACGGCTGCCCAGGCTGATGCGGCTGACCCGCACCACCCCGCGCGTCAGGATGTGCAGGGCCTCGCCCTGGGCGTCCTGCTCCAGAATGATCTGCCCGGGGCGGTACTGCCGCTCGGTGATGACCTGCAGCGCCTCCTGCAGCGCCTCGGCCGGCACGTTGTGGAAGAGAAAAGATGCCTTCAGATCGTCCAGGCGCGCCATCAGGGGGCTATCCTAGCGTGCCTGGGCAGCAGGCCACAACGCCCGCCCTTCTTCATGCACCGGCCATGGAGTACCATGCGCCGCGTGTCCCCGTTGCCCCCCGCCCTGATGGCCCGCGACCTGCAGCAGGCGTATGGCCCGCTGCAGGTGCTGCGCGGCGTGGGCCTGACCGTGGCCCAGGGTGAGGTGGTCGCCGTGACCGGGCCCTCGGGCAGCGGGAAGAGCACGCTGCTGCACCTGCTGGGCGGCCTGGATACCCTGCAGGGCGGTGAGGTCTGGTGGGCGGGCGAACGGGTGGACACTCTGGGCACCCAGGTGCGCGCCGCGCGCCGGGCGGGGCAGCTGGGGCTGGTGTTTCAGCACCATTATCTGCTCGAAGACCTGAGCGTACTGGACAACGTGCTGATTCCCACCCGCCTGTCGGGGCGCGGCGACGAAGCGCGGGCCAGGGAACTGCTGGCGCGGGTAGGGCTCTCGGGGCGTGAGGCTGACCTGCCCGGGGTCCTGAGTGGGGGCGAGCGGCAGCGGGTGGCGGTGGCCCGCGCCCTGGCCGCCCGCCCGGCCGCCGTACTGGCCGACGAACCCACCGGCAGCCTGGACCGGGCCAACGCGCAGGGCGTGGCCGCGCTGCTGGTGGCCCTGGCGCGCGAGGAAGGCGCGGGCGTGCTGCTGGTCACCCATGACGAACGCCTCGCGCGCCACGCCGACCGGACCCTGCACCTGCTGGACGGCCAGTTTACGGACACGGCGCCGGATTTTGCGTAAGGCACTGGCTGGGGCCGCCTTGCTGGAACCGGCTGGGCAGAACTTTCGACTGCCCCTCTGAGGCCGACGGATAGAGCCGAGAGGAAAACCCAGGCTGCCCGCCACCCCTGCCTTCCTGGCGCGGCCCAAGGCAGCCTTCCGGGCGCTCCGCAGGCTCTCAAGGCTGAGAGATGCGGGGTGGGACAGGGACAGCCCGCACACCGAGTGTCTTTACGTGGTGCGCGCCCCCCGTGCATACGGCGCTGGCAACTCCAGCGCCGCGCCCAGCGCCTGAGCCGCTGCCTGCGCCCAGTGTGGGTCACCCAGCAGGGGGCGGCCCAGAGCGATCAGATCGGCGTCGCCGTTTTGCAGCAGGCCCTCGGCACGCTCGGGGGTGTCAATCATGCCCACGGTCATGACCGCGAGGTCCGGCGTGGCAGCTTTGACGCGGGCGGCCATCGGCGCCTGATACCCCGGGCCCACTGGAATCTGCTGCGCGGGGGTCAGACCGCCGCTGCTGATGTCCAGCACGTCTACCCCCTCGCGCGACAGCCACTCGGCCAGCAGCGCGGTCTGGTCCAGGTCCCAGCCGCCCTCGGCCCAGTCGGTGGCGGACAGACGGACAAAGAGGGGCTTGTGGTAGGGCCACGCCTCGCGCACCGCGCGGGTCACCTCCAGCAGCAGCCGCACGCGGTTTTCAAACGGTCCGCCATATTCATCCGTGCGGCTGTTCGAGAGCGGCGACAGGAACTGGTGCAGCAGGTAGCCGTGCGCAGCGTGAATTTCCACGGCGTCAAAACCGGCGATCTCGGCGCGGCGCGCGGCGCGGGCAAAGGCCACGGGCACGGCGGCCAGATCATCGGCCGTCATGGGGGTGGGGGTGCGCAGCTGCTCGTGGTAGGGCTGATCGTCCGGGCCCAGCACCGCCCAGCCGCCGCGCTCGTCGGGCACGGCGCCGCGCCCGCGCCACGGGGCGTAGGTGCTGGCCTTGCGCCCCGCGTGCGCCAGCTGCACACCAATGCGCCCGCCCTGGGCATGCACAAAGTCGGTAATGCGCCCCAGCGGTGTGATCTGCCGGTCTTCCCATAGCCCCAGGTCCTCGGGGCTGATCCGGCCCTCGGGGCACACGGCGGTGGCCTCGGCAAAAATCAGGCCGGTGCTGCCCAGGGCGTACTGCCCCAGATGCACCAGATGAAAATCGTTGGCCAGGCCGTGGTGGGCCGAATACATGCACATGGGCGAGACCACGACGCGGTTGGGCAGCGTCAGGCCACGCACCTTCAGGGGGCGGAACAGCAGAGGCTCGGCGGTCATGGCGAGACTGTAGTGCGGCCCACAGGGCGCCCGCCAGAGGTCAGAAGTTTACGGAAAATACAGAAGCGGCACTGTTGAACAGCCCGCGCCAGCGTACACGGAAGCCAGAGCGTGGCGGCTGATACGGACTGCCGTCCAGTTCCGTACCATCCGGGAAGAAGGGGGATGTTCCCCGCCTTCGGCGCTGTTCCAGCCCAATTCCCGGAAATCCGCATTTGTTCCTTCTCTGCTCCGCAGCTCTTCGAGTCCCTCCGGTCGCAAAAATTCCGGAACACATGACGGAATTTTTCGGAATCAGCATGAGAGCTGAACCCGCTGCTGCCCCCGTGCTCAGGGGCCAGCACCGCCACGCCGCGCCTTCCAGGCTTCGTGCTGGGCGCGTGCCAGCTGGGCCGCCAGGGTCCAGAACGAAGTTTCCAGTGCCACCAGTGTCTCGGCCGAAACCGCGCCGTGCCGGGGCTGCCGGTAGGGCACCGCTTCCAGGCGGGGCAGCAGCGTGCGGCCCGGGGCCAGGGCAGAGGACGCCCCGGCCGCCGCCAGAGCCACCTCCTCTGGCACAGTCTGGGCAGCACTTACCAGCGCGCCGTAGGCCGCCGAGAGCCGCTGCACCGCGCGCACATCCGGCGCATACACCCAGGGGCCGCACGCGCCCAGCAGGGCCAGAAAACCGGTCCATTCGCCCTCCAGCAGCGCTGGCAGCAAGGCGCGGGCACCCAGATCGGGAGGCAGCCAGGGCCGCGCGCCCAGCAGATCGGGGGCCAGCGTGCGTTCGCCGGCCAGTTCGGCCCCCACCCGCCGCGCTGCGCCCGGCGAAGCGATGTCCCGCAGCTCGGTCAGGTGTGAGAGCTGCGCGCGGTCAGCCGGGCTTAAAGGCAGGGCGCGGGGACGGGGCTGGCCCAGGGCAGCCCAGCGGTCTGTGCTCATGGGCGGGCCCCGGGGCCCCCAGGGGGCGGGGTCATCAGCTGCTGGCGCTGGTGTAGCTGGCCACGGCGCGGCGCCAGAACCAGCGGGTCAGCGCAAACAGGCCGGCCGCCACCAGCGGCGAGACCAGCGCCAGGGCCGGTGTCAGCTCGCCGGTGAGGGCCTGGGCAGGCACGGTCGTAATCAGCGCCACCGGCACCACGAAGGTCAGCACCAGCCGCACTGGCACCGGAAAGGCAGTGGCCGGGAAGCGCGCGGCGCCAAACAGGCCGTTGAACAGCTCGGTCACATTCTGGGTTTTCACGAACCAGAAGGCGGTGGTGCTGAGGCCCAGCCAGATGCAGTACACGATCACCAGGGCCGAGAGGTACAGCGCCGCCGCCGACAGCACTCCCGCTGCGGTGAGGGTCAGGCCACTGGCGGCGTAGGCCAGCAGGCCCAGGCCCAGCAGCACATCGGGAAAGCGCAGCAGGTTCAGGTGCCGGACCGATACGTTGAACTGGGCATCAATGGGCTTGAGCAGCGTGAAATCCATGTTGCCGGTGCGGATGGCTTCAGCAATCTTGGTCATGTTGGGCTGCACCACCACGGAAATAAAGCCTTCGGTCAGCATGAAAAAACCGGTCACCAGCAGCGCCTCGCGGAAGGTCCAGCCGCCCACCTCCTGCACGCCGGGCTGGCTGAACAGCAGTGAGAGGCCCAGCAGCGCCACCCCCGCCTCGCCCAGGCTGGCCAGCACCGCCCCCACGAAGTTCGCGCGGTATTCCAGCTGCGCCGAGATGCTGGCGGCCAGAAACACCCGGATCAGGCGCAGGGCGCGCCTCATGCTCCCACTGCCCCGTAGCGGCGCAGGCCCACGCGCCACACGGCAAAGCGCACCACGCCGAAGATCAGGCCCCAGGCCAGCAGCACCAGCACACCCTGCAGGGCCTGCCCCAGCGTGGCCTTGCCGGAAAGCAGCTGCGCGGGCAGGCCCAGCATGTAGGGAAAGGGCGTCCAGACCGCCACGCGCTGCACCCATTCAGGGTAAAAAGCCAGCGGCGCGAACATGCCGCCCAGCGCGGCGTACATCAGCCACACCAGTTCCTGAAAACTGGTGGAGGAGTCGGTCCAGAAGGCCAGCAGCCCAATCGTGTATTCCCACAGAAAGCGCGCGGTGAAGCCCAGTACCGCCAGCCCGATGGCCGCCGGGTAAGCCCACCACTGGGCCGTGAACTGCGCGCCCGAGAGCCACGCGAACAGGGCCACCAGCGCCAGCAGCGCGGGCAGGCGCACGAAGCGCTCGGCCACATGGCCCAGGAAGTAGGTCCAGAAGGGGTCCAGTGGGCGCAGCAGCCACGGCGAGAGCTGCCCCTGCCGGATGGCGGGGTCCAGTTCGTGCGCCACCCACACCACCATGAGCTGCGAGATCAGCCATGTGGACAGGAAGTAGGTGGCGAACTCGGCGGGCGTGTAGCCGCGCACCTGCCCGCCGGGTGCGGCCGCCGCCTGGGCCATCCACACCAGCATCATGACCAGTGACAGGGTGCCCGAGAGCATCCAGATCACCACCTCGGCGCGGTACTCGGTCATCAGGGCAAATTGGGTGGCAAACAGCACCCGCACCTTGCGCCATGCCCAGTTCACCGGGTCACCTCTCCGGCCGGCCGGGCGGAGGCCGGGCGCGCGCCGAACAACTCGGCCATCACGGTTTCCAGCGGGGGGTCTTCCACCGTCAGGTCGGCCACGTCCAGTGCCGAGAGCAGCCGCGCGGCGCGCTCACTCACCTCGGCGCGGGGCACAGTCAGTTCGGCGCTGAGGCCGTCGCTGGTCACGACCTGACCATAGGCGGCCAGTTCGGCCGGGGTGGCAGGGCGGCGCAGCTGCAGGCGAATGGTCTTGCCGCTGCTGCCGCGCTCGGCCAGGGCGTTCAGGTCGCCGTCAAACACCACCTCGCCCGCGTCAATCACCAGAATGCGGCGGGCCAGGGCCGTCACGTCGGCCATGTAGTGGCTGGTGAGCATGACGGTGGCGCCGTAGCGCGCGTTGTAGTCGCGCACGAAGGCCCGGACGGCTTCCTGCATGTTCACGTCCAGGCCAATGGTGGGTTCATCTAAAAACAGCACCTTCGGGCGGTGCAGCAGCGCGGCCGCCAGTTCGCACTTCATGCGCTCGCCCAGCGAGAGCTTGCGCACCTGCTTTTTCAGGATGCCGTCCAGCCCCAGCACCTCGGTGAACTCGGCCATGGTGGCGCGGTACTCGTCATCGGGAATCTCGTAGACGGCCTGGTTGATCAGAAACGAGTCCAGGGCCGGCAGGTCCCACATCAGCTGCTGCTTCTGGCCCATGACCAGGGTAATGGTCTTCAGAAAGGCGCGCTCGCGGCGGCGGGGCTCGAAGCCCGCCACCCGCGCGCTGCCCGAGGACGGGTGCAGCAGGCCCGAGAGCATCTTCAGGGTGGTGGTCTTGCCTGCGCCGTTGGGGCCCAGGAAGCCCACCACCTCGCCAGGGGCCAGATCAAAGGACACGCCGCGCACCGCCTGCACCTGCCGGGTCTGCCGCTTCACAAAGGCCCGTACGCTGCCCATAAAGCCCGGCTCCTTGTCGTGTACGGCGTACTGCTTGCTCAGGTCGCGCACCTGCACCGCCGCGTCTGCAAAAGGCTTCGTCATAGAGAAGTCCAGCCTAGAGCAGCGGCGGGGGGCGGGGGCTCTCCCCTACACTGTGCCGGTGGACAACCCACTCGTCATCCTGGGCATTCTCACGCTGCTCCTGATCGTGAACGGCTTTTTCTCCGGTTCAGAGCTGGGCGTGGTCTCGGCGCGCAAATCGCGGCTGCAGGGCCTGGCCGACCGGGGCAGCCGCGCCGCGCAGCGGGCCCTGCACCTCGCAGAGCGCCCCGGGGCGTTCCTGGCGACGGTGCAGATTGGCATTACCCTGATTGGCACGGTCAGCGCCGTGTTTGCCGGCGACCGCCTGACGCCCCAGGTTGAGCGGGCGCTGACCCCGCTGCTGGGTTCGGCGGCCGGTGTGGTGGCGGAGCCTGCGGTGGTGCTGCTGGTCACCTACCTGTCGCTGGTGCTGGGCGAACTGGCCCCCAAGAGCATTGCGCTGCGCAACCCCGAGGCCCTGGCGCTGCGCGTGGCGCCGTTTTTCACGGTGCTGGCCCGCCTGACGCGCCCCGCCGTGTGGCTGCTGGAAACCACCACGCGCGGCCTGCTGTGGCTGCTGGGCCTGCGCGGCGAGCCGCAGGAACACGTGACCGAGGAAGATGTGAAGGCCATTGTGCTGCAGGCCAGCGAAACCGGCGGTCTGGAGGAAGGCGAGCGCGAACGCATTGACCACGTGCTGCGCTTTAACGACCGCCGCGTGCGCGAACTGATGACCCCCCGGGGTGAGGCCACCCTGATTCCGGCGACCGCTCCCCTGGACGAGGTGGTGGCGCGCGCGCTGGCCACGCCCCACGACCGCTACCCGGTGGTGGATGAGCACAGTCAGGTGGTGGGGCAGCTGCGCGTGGTGGACCTGCTGCAGGCGGTGCACAGCGGCGGGGTGTGGCAGGACCATGTGCAGCCTGTGGCCTACGTGCCCGAAACCGCCTGGGCCGAGGATGTCCTGAACCGCCTGACCCGGCAGGGCCACCAGCAGATTGCCATTGCGGTGGACGAATACGGCATGTTCACGGGCCTGATCACCTCCACCGATCTGCTGCGTGAACTGGCCGGCGCCGACCAGCCCGCGGACCCCAACGACCTGTTCCGGCGCGACGACGGCTCGTATCTGGCCGACGGCGGCCTGCCCATGCACGACCTGCGCGAGCGCCTGCCGCTGCCCCGCCTGGACCGCGAGGATTTCAGCACGCTGGCGGGGTACGTGCTGGAGGCGATGGGGGAGTTTCCGCAGGTGGGGGCGCGGGTGGAGGTGCAGGACTGGCTGCTGGAGGTGGTGGACCTGGATGGCGCGCGGATTGACCGGGTGCTGATTGTGCCGCCGGTGGGGTTGGTGATGGTGCAGGAGGTGGGGGGGTAGGGGGAAATGGCGGTTTGCTTTGCCGAGTGGCCCCACTCCCTCCTATTCAGCCCCCAGATACCAGTTCCGGTCCCAGCGGTGCGCCCGCAGCTTCTGCACCTGCGCCGGGCTCAGCCCCCGCCCGTCCGCCAGCGCGGCGTTGCGCTCCACATTCGTCACGCTGCGCATCCCCACGATGACTGTACTGACGGCCGGGTGAGACAGCACGAAGCGCAGGCTGGTTTCGGCCAGGGCGTCCGTGGCAATCCCCAGGTCCTGCTCCATGGCCCGCAGGCGGGGTTGCAACTGCGCCTTGCGGTCCCCGCCGAAGTAGCGGTGGCGCCAGTCGCCCTCGGGAAAGGTGGTTTCTGGCGTGATGCGGCCGGTCAGACTACCCTCGTCCAGCGCCACGCGCACAATCACGCCCACCCCATGCGCCTGGCAGGCGTCCAGCAGGCGGTCCTGCGGCGACTGGTCAAAGACGTTGTAGATCACCTGCACGGTGTCCACGGCGCCCGCTTCCACGGCCTTCACGGCGTTGTCCGGCTGGTGGTCGTTGATGGAAATGCCAAAGGCGCGAATCTTGCCCTGGCGCTTCAGGTCGGCCACGGCGGCCTGCCAGTCGCCCTGGCCCAGCCAGCTGTCGTTCCACACGTGCAGCTGCTGCACGTCGATGGTGGGCAGACCCAGGCGTTCCAGGCTGGCGTCGGTCATGCGGGTCACGTACTCGCCGGGAAAGGCCGCCGCAGCGCCCGTGTCCGGCGCGGCAGGCCACTCCATGTTCTTGGGGCTGATCTTGGTGGCCACCAGCGTGCCGGGGTGTTCACGCGCCACCTGGCCCACCAGCCGCTCGGAGTGGCCGTTGCCGTAGCCCATGGCCGTGTCAATAAAGTTGCCGCCCAGCTCGATATAGCGGCGCAGGGCGTTCAGGCTCTCGCCGTCCTGGGCGCCCACCCACATATCGGCGCCAATACCCCAGGCGCCGTAGCCGATTTCGGTGACCTTCAGGCCGGTGCGGCCCAGCGGACGGAGGTGCATGGTCATGGCCCAACTGTAACGATTCAGGGGCCATGAAGCCACGCCCCCATTCTTCATGCCGGCCGGGGGCGTAGCCTGCGCGGGTGACCGCTGCCCTGTCTCCCCGCGCCCGTCAGCTGGCCACGACTGGCCTGATCGTGGGGGTCTTTCTGGCCGCCCTGGAAGCCAGCGTGGTGGCCACCGCCATGCCCAGCGTCATTGGCGACCTGGGCGGCGAGCGCCTGTACGCCCTGCCGTTTGCGGTGTATCTGCTGACCAGCACAGTGTCCAGCCCGCTGTGGGGCCGGGCCAGCGACATCGTGGGGCGGCGCCGGCTGTACCTGGCGGGCGTGGTGATCTTTCTGCTGGGCTCGGCGCTGTGTGGCCTGAGCAGCAGTATGCCCACCCTGATCGGCGCGCGGGCGCTGCAGGGCATCGGGGCCGGGGCGCTGCTGCCGCTGACCCTCACGATCATTGGCGAGCTGTATGCCCTGACCGAACGGGGCCGGGTGCAGGCGCTGATCTCCGGGGTGTGGGGGATCTCGGGGCTGCTGGGGCCGTTGCTGGGCGGCTGGCTGACCGAACAGGCGTCGTGGCGCTGGACCTTCTATGCCAGCCTGCCGTTCGGGGTGGCCGCGCTGGCGCTGGCCCTGCGCTTTCTGCCCGAAACGGGCCAGCCGCGCCCGGCCCGGCTGGACTGGGCGGGCGCAGCCCTGTTTACCCTGGGCAGCGCCCTGGTGGTCTGGGGCCTGGAGGGGCGGCGCTGGGCGCTGGTGGGGCTGGGCGCACTGACCCTGCTGGGGGCGCTGGCCCTGGAGCGCCGCCACCCCGAACCGCTGCTGCCCATGCGCGCCCTGCGCGAGCGGCTGCCGCGCGTGGCCTTTGCCGGCAACCTGCTGGGGGGCGCGGCGTACTTTGGCGTGATTGCCTACCTGCCGCTGTATGCCCAGGGGGTCAGCGGCGGCGGGGCCACGGCGGGCGGCGCCATCCTCACGCCCATGCTGGTGGGCTGGACCCTGACCGCCATCCTGACCGCGCGGCTGGTCAGGACCGTGCCGCTGGCGCGCATCGCGCAGGTGGGCTTCGCGCTGCTGGTGGTCATGTTCACGGCGCTTACCTTCGCCGTTCACGCGCCCCTGTGGGTGAGCAGCGCACTGGGCTTTGCGGTGGGCACCGGCATGGGCTTTGCCATGCTGAGCCTGCTGCTGGCCGCCCAGGAATCGGCGGCGCGCAGCGAACTGGGGGCCGTGACCAGCGGCGTGCTGTTTGCCCGGCAGATGGGCGGCGCCCTGGGCGTGGCAGTGATGGCGCTGCTGATTGGCCCCGCCGCCATTGAAGCAGGTGGCTTCCCGCTGGCCGAGGGGCTGCGCCGCGCCTACGGGCTGGCCCTGGGGCTGGTGGCGGTGGCCTTTGCCCTGAGCCTGGGCCTGCGCGCGGTGATGGTCAGCCGGGCCGTGGAGGGCCAGCCGGCGGATTGAGGCTTCACCGCTGCGGCTCCGCGTTGGTGGGCGGAAGGGTTGGGCGCCGGCGCCGCACCCGCACGAGCATGGCCGCGAACAGCGCCAGCAGCGGGCTCCAGAGGGCCACACGGGCATGCGTCTTCTGCGCGCTGCTCATGCGGGGGCCACACTTTTCCTCGAAGACCCGCTCACTCCACCACTCTGGCGCGGTCAGGCCCCGGCGCAGCACGAGGGCGGTGAGTTCACGCTCGGTCGGCACGACGTCCAGGGAACGGGTTGCCGGATGCACCAGCACGTAGGCAGGGGATTTCTCGGGACCGGAGACAGCCAGGACGGGCTGCCCAGCCGCGCAGCCAAACTTTTGAATCCAGTTCCGGCCACCGAGTTCACGCGGCCAGCTGACCCAGTTGTCCTGGCTGATCAGTGCGTTGTCTGTACCCGATGTGCTGGAGGCAAAGAACCCGCCGCCCAGCGGTGTCCAGTAAAACTCGTCACTTCCCCTCGAGAAGTCAGCAGTGACCGCCTCGTTCCAGATGGCGCCGCCCAGCAGGGCCAGGCCACACAGCAGCGGAAAAAGCAGGGCGAAACAGCCCACCATTTCGGCGCCGCGTCGCCCCCGGGTGGCCCCGCGCACCAGGAGCATCAGGACCGGGCCCAGGACCAGCTGGGCCACGACCACCATCATCAACGCGCCCAGATACAACATACCGGCAGTCTTTCCTGGTCAGCTCTGCGCGCCGTCCACCGAAAGGTGGCGATGGACTGTTTACAGCACGTCGTCGGCGCTGCCGCGCTTGCGCAGGTTGTTCTGGGTCTTGCGCCAGCGCAGGGCCTTGACAATGGCGGGCGCGGCCAGGTTCAGCGGCAGGTCATAGGCGGGATACCACACGCGCTGCTCGGAGAACTTCAGCTTCATCTTGAACACGCCGAATGAATGCTTGTCCTCGTCCAGGGTGCGCGGAATGCCCCAGAAGTCGAACAGTTCGTAGCCCCGGCGCTGGGCGTCCAGCATGGCGTTCCAGTAAAAGGCGTCGGGGGCCTTGGCATCCTTGACCGGGCTGCCGTCGGGGTTGGTGCGGTCGTCGCGCACACTGCCGCCGAACAGGTAGTACGTGCCCTTGCCCATCGCCAGGAAAAAGCCCCCGGCCAGCGCGCGCCCCTCGTGCCGCGACAGCACGATGTAGGCTTCCCCGCCGTGGGCGCTCCCCTCGCGCAGCATGGTTTCGTAGTAGGCGCGGGGAAACGCTCCCAGCTTGGCGCGTTCGTTGGTGGCCGTGAAGATCTCCCAGAAGGCATCGAAGTCATCGTCGCGGCCAGCCACCACGCCCATCTTCTGGGCGGTGCGCACGTTGCGGCGGGCCATGGCGTGCAGGCCCGCGAACAGCTCGTCTTCACTGCGGGTCAGGTCGGCCACGATGGTGTGCTCGGGCTGCTCGCTCTCGGCGCGGCGAAAGGGGCCGTAGGCGTCTGGCAGCACCACCGAATCGTCGGCCAGAAACGGCACCGGGGGCTCTATTTTCAGCAGGGCGTCGGTTGGCCGGGCCACCTTCTTCACGGCGTCGGCCACGGCGGGCAGCAGGTCCAGGCTTTCCAGGGCCGGGCCGCGCGGCGCGTACAGCGTCGAAAAACCGGGCACGAGGCGTTTGCGAATCAGCTGCAGGGCGCCCACGGTGCGGCCGTCGCCCGTGATCAGGTAGCGCACTGGCGTCTGACCCAGGGTGCGCCGCGCTTCGCCGTAGCCCCAGCCCTGCAGGGCACTGGTGATGGGCAGGGACCGCACGGCGTCGTCGTACACGCGTGGATCGGTGGTTTCTTGCAGGCTCAGGCGCACGCGGGGGATTGTAGCAGAGGGCGCGCGCGCCGCCCGGGCGTTCATCACGCGGCCATCATGGCAGGGGCGCGGCGGGACGCTAGAGTACAGGGATGAAACAAGTGCTGCTCACGCTGGCGCTGCTGTCCGGCGCGGCCCTGGCCCAGACCACCCCCTCCACGACCCCGGCGGCGCCGGCCACCACGGCGCCCGCTGCCCCGGCGGCCGACCCCAGCACCGTGGTCGCGCGCGTGGGCACCGAAACCTTCACCCTGGCCGATTTCGACCGGGCCTTCCGGCTGGCCGCCGCGCGGGTGGTGAACGCCCAGGGCATTCCCTTTGAAAACAGCTATCTGGCAGAATTTGCCGGGGCCCGCGCCGATTACCTGAAGCAGTACGTGCGCGACCGCGCGGTGTACCAGCTGGCGCGCGCCGCTGGCAACAAGGTGGACGCCGCCACTCTGGACCGCCAGCTGCAAGAAGCCCGCGCCGACTTCGAGTCTGACGCCGACTTTGCCGAGGCGCTGACCGCCACCGGCTACGCCAGCGCCGACGACCTGCGCGCCGAACTGGAACGCCAGGGCATTGTAGGGGCGTACCTGCAGGGCATTCAGAAGCGTTTTACCTTCGGGGACGCGGTGGTGGCCGGTTACTACAACCTCAACAAGCCCCGCTTTACCCGCGAGGCTGAAGCCTGCGTGAAGCATATTCTGGTGCCCACCCAGGCCGAGGCGCAGGCCATTGCAAAAGACCTGGCAGGCGGGGCCGACTTCGCCAAGATCGCCAGTGACAAGAGTCAGGACCCCGGCAGCGCCGCGCAGGGCGGCGACCTGGGCTGCTTCGGCCAGGGCGAAATGGTGGAAACCTTCGACAAGGCCAGTTTCGCGGGGCCGGTCAACCAGGTGCAGACGGTGCAGTCGCAGTTTGGCTGGCATGTGCTGGTGGTGACCAAGCGCACGCCGGCAGGGCTGGTGCCCCTGGCCGAGGCCGCGCCGCTGATCCGCGAGCAGCTCGCGCGCGAGGCTGCCCAGAAATACCTGGACGCCCAGGTGGCCAAGATCAGCGCCGAGTCCTTTCCCGACCGCGTGACGGTGAAGTAACCCCCACCCCTGCAGCGGCCCCGCCGAGTGTGGCTGGGGCCGCTGCGCTTTTCCGGCGCTCTTTCACACGCCCACTTAACCGGCGCCGCGCACCATGGCCCCACGTCACCCGGAGGTGCCGCCCATGAATGAACCCCAAGACCCCCGCCCTGCCAGCCTCTACCTGCCCGAAGACGACAACGACGACGAGATGATTGGCACCCTGCTGGGCCGCCGCCAGGCGCTGCGCCTGCTGGGCCTGGGGGGCAGCGCCGCCGCCCTGGCTGCAGGTGGTGTGCTGGCGCAGCGGGGTGGCCCACCCACAGGGGGAACCAGCGCCGGCAGCAGTGGCCCCACGGGCCTGCCCGGCTGCGTGGTCCGGCCCGCCATGACCGAGGGGCCGTACTTTGTAGAGGGCGAGCCGCGCCGCAGCGACATCCGCAAGGACAGCAGGACAGGCCGGGTCAGTGCAGGTGTGCCCCTGAAACTGGACTTCGTGACTTCCCGTGTGGCGGTCGGCGGCTGCACGCCCCGGGCGGGGGTTCTCATTGACGTGTGGCACTGCGACGCGCTGGGCACCTATTCCGGGGTGGCGGGCAACGCGGGCGACTTTCTGCGCGGGTCGCAGGTCACCAATGCCCAGGGCCGGGCCAGCTTTACCACCATCTACCCGGGCTGGTACCAGGGACGCGCGGTGCACATTCACTTCAAGCTCAGGCCGCTGAATGCCGCCGGGCAGGCCACGGGCGAATTCACCTCGCAGCTGTTCTTTCCCGAAAGTATCAACGCGGCGGTCTTTGCCCGGTCCCCCTACCGCCAGAAAGGCAAGGCAGATACCCCCAATGCCCAGGACGGCATCTACCGCAACGGGGGCTCGCAGCTGCTCCTGAGCGTGAAGGGCGACCCGGTAGGGGGGTACACCGCCACGTTTGATGTGGGCCTGAACATCGGCTGATACGAACTCCGATTGAATCGCTTTTGTCAGCAATTCAATCCGAGCGGCCTCGAAGAGCTGCTGCGCAGAGCGAGCAGGAGAAACACGGGTTCCGAACAATTCCGCAACGTCTTCCGGAATTGTTCCGACCGGCGGGACTCGCAGAGTTGCGGAACAGAGGACAAGAGACGGAGTTCCGGGCACTGGGCTGGAACAGTGCCCAGGGCGGGAAACATCCCCCTTCTTCCCGGATGTGACAGCCATGGACAGCCATCCGTATGGGCCGCAAAAGAAGGCGCGCGGTGGATTCACAGCCCACTGCGCGCCTTCTTTTCGGTCTTTTGGCTGGAGGACCGTAGAGCGCCCCTTCAGGCCCGCACCTCCATTCCTCTCTGTTGTCTCCTGCCCCTACACCGACTGCACGAGGCGGCGGATTTCCCCGCTGGCAATGTAACTCTTGCCGTCCGGGGCGGTGTTCACTTCATCCACCACGTACAGCGTGCCCTCCGCCCGGATAGAGCGGGGAAAGCGCATGTTCCAGTCGGGCTCGTAGCCGTCCTGCACCACGCGGGCGCGCAACTTGCTGCCCTCTTTCACGCACTGCACCAGAATCCCGCCCGCGCTGCTGTCGGTGGTGTCCAGGTCGGCCACGGTGCGCGCGGCCTTGGTGACGCCGGGGCGGCTGGCGGAACGGGGCGCCCCCCGGCCCCCCACACTCAGGCTCTGCAGGGGGTCGCTCTCGCCGGCGCGCACCAGCCGGCGGATCTCACCGGTCACGCGGTAGAAGCTGCCGTCGGCGCTGGGGTCCAGGCCATCGGCCACGTAGTGGGCGCCCTCGGCGCGCAGGGCACGGGGAAACTGCACGTTCAGCGCGGAGTCAAAGCCGCCCGAAAGCACCCGTACACGCAGCTTACCGCCCTCGCGCACGCACTGCAGCTCCACACCGCTGCCCGGTTCTGCCACCACCGGCAGCGCCAGCACGGCGGTGTCCACCGTGACCCCACGGCCCGTCATGTCGGCGCGGGTGCGCGCCTGGCCCTGGAACGCCTGGTCCATCAGCTCCTTGCGGCTGTCGCCCACCAGGGTCTGCGCGGCAATGCGCCCGGCGTAGTGCTCCAGCTGCTCGATTTCCTCAGCAATTTCAAAGTGCTCGTGCAGGCCCGCTCTGGTCAGCTCGGTCACCAGACCGCGCAGCAGCGCTTCCCCCTGGGCATGCCGACCTCCATCCGCCAGTGTCACGGCGTCTTCCTTGGCGCGGGCAATCTGCAGGCGCGCCAGGTCCAGCGTCACCTCGATGTCGGTGGTCACGCTGGCGTCCAGTGGGCCAAAGGTGGCCTGCACCGGCAGGGTGCCCTCCAGGCGGGCCATGGCGCCGTCCTGCACCGTGTCGGCGCTGTAGGCCACGCGCAGCAGATCATGGGGGCCAGTTGCCAGCCCGGGCAGGTTCAGGCGCAGGCCCAGCAGCTTGTCCTCGTCCTCGTACACGTCGCCCAGGTCCAGGGTCAGCGGCCCGGCGCCGGGCCGGTGCAGGCTCAGCACGTCGCCCACGGTGACTCCGGCGGCCGGCGTGAGGGTCACGGTCAGGTTCTGCGCCACCACGGCCTTCATGGTCTGCAGCTCGAAGCTGAAGACATCTCGCGCGTCGTCGGTGGACTGGATGAAATAGAAGTTGCCCCCCGCTGCGCGCGCCATGCCCATCAGCAGGTCCTCGTTGAAGGACGACCCGAAGCCCAGGGTGGTGGTCGTCACGCCCGCCTCGGCTTTCTGGCCGGCCGTTTTGATCAGCACGTCATCCTTGGTGATGCCCACGTTTGCCTGTCCGTCGGTCAGCACCAGCACGCGGCTTACCCGGTCCGCCGCCGCGCCCGCCTGCACGTGCTCAATGGCCTTGAGCCAGCCGCCCGACAGGTTGGTCAGGCCCCCGGCGCGAATGCCGCCAATCCGGGCTTTCAGCGCCTCGCGGTCCGTGACAGCGGTGGGAGCAATCAGGGTGGTCACCGAATCGTCGTACAGCACCACGCTCAGCAGATCCTGCGGTTCCAGACTCTGCACGACAGCCTGCGCCGCGCGGATGGCGTGTTTCAGGGGTGAGCCGGCCATGCTGCCGCTCACGTCAATGGCCAGCGCGAGATTGATGGGGCGGCGCGCGCCGCTGCCCGGCATCCGGAAGCGCACGAGCAGGTCGGCGGGGGTGGCGTGGCTGTCCAGTAGCTGGGACGGGCCAAAGCTGGCGCTGGCGGTCAGGGCGGGGTGGGTCATGGTTCTCCTGGGAACGGGGAAAGAATGGGGCCGCCAGGGGGCGGGCCGGGGCGGTGTCAGGCTTCCTGGGTGGGCTGGTAGTCGGTCACGCTCAGGCCGGCGGTCCAGGCCACGGCCTCGCGGCAGGTGCGCAGGTGGGGCGGCACGCGCAAAGCGTAGCGGCCACCTGTGGAGGGGCACTGCACCAGCACCGCCACCAGATCCTCGTCATTGTCAAAGGGCACGCGAATCAGGCGGCGCTCACCGCCGGCGTCGTGGTCACGGTCCAGCACCAACCCGCCCACGTCTTCCAGAAAACGGTCTATGCCCAGGCGGTCCAGCAGCACGCGGCGCCGCTGCACGTTGCGCACCGCCATGACCTCGCGGCCATTCAGGGCCTCGGGGGTAAAGGCCACGCGGGCGTCCACCGGCACCTCGTTCCAGCGCAGGCCGGCGCGGATGTGGCCGGGTAACGCGCGCAGGCCGCTGCCCGCCACGTCAATGGTCTGGGTCACGTGCAGGCCGGGGTCCAGCGTGGTCAGCGCGGCGCAGCGCCGCACATCCAGGTGCACCACGCTCACCGCGCCCGTGATGGCGCTCAGGTCGCGGCACCCCGCCACGTTCAGGCGGGTGGCGTGCAGATCGGCGTGAATGCGGCGCAGGCCACTGCCCGACAGGTTCAGGCCCTCGCGGATGGACAGCCGGCCGTCCACCTCGTGCAGGTTGGGGCAGCGCCGGGCACTCACGCGCTCAGCGTGCAGGTCGGCGGGCAGGGTGCTCAGGTGGGCGCAGTCGTCCACATTCAGCGCCGTGCAGCGCAGCCAGTCCGGCAGGGCGCGCAGCCACGCGCTGCCCGCGAGGTTCAGGGGCCCGGTCACCACCAGGGCCGCGAAGGTCTCGCCCCGGCGCAACCGGGCGCGGGCGTCCTCGGGGCTGAGGGTCAGCGGGGCCTGGGGCTGGCTGGCCGGGCGTCCTGACGGCGCCGGGGCCAGCTGGACAGGCGCCGCCGGAGCCGGCCGGTCCGCCGGGTCAGGGGCCACCTTCCGGGCTTCCGTCCCCGGGCGGCGGATGGTGCGCCCGCCGCTCTGAAAGCGGATCATTAATCCAGCACCACGCGCACAGACCCGGGGGTGTATTCGCGCTGCTGCCACACGCGGTACCACCCGGCTGGCAGGCGAATAGGCGCGTGCTCCTCGTGGCTCAGCGTGGCCTGCGGCGCCGTGACATGCAAGAACTGATCGCGGCCTGGGGCCGGGGTGGGGGCGGCGCTGTACAGCACCGCCGCGTTCAGGTCGCGGATCTGGTGGCGGTGGCCGGTGACCTCGCCGTGGGCCAGGGTCAGGTGCGGCTGGCGGTGCAGGGGCGCGGTAGGAGCAGAGGTGGCCTGAAGCAGCACGTCGCCGTGGCGGTAAAGGGGGGATGACATAGGACTGACCTCCTGTGCAGCTGAACAGACAGACGAAGGGTAACACAACGCTCAATTACGCTTACAGCATAATCCGTGGGCAGCGATTTGTCAAAGGAACCACCTTTCGGCGGGCTTCAGGGTAGGCCGCTTCAGGCGAGCGAGTGGACGGCTGCCCAGCGCGCCTGCACCAGGGCCATCAGGTCGTCCAGGGTGTGCGCGGCCCGCAGGTCCTCGGCGCCCAGCCAGGGCCGCAGCCCCCCGCCCTGCTCCACAAAGGCGGCGGGCAGGGGCACCCCGGTCAGGCCGTGGCGCGCGCGCAGCTCGTCGCGGTGCAGAAACGTCACCTCGGCCCCCAGGCCCTGCACAAAGGTTCGCCATTCGCGCCGCATCCCCAGAGGCCCGTAGGTCACGGCGCACAGCTGGCAGTCGTAGGTGTGCGGCGAAACCGTTTTGTGCCACAGGTCCTTCAGGCCGCTGAGCACGCCACCATCGGCGTTGTACACGAAGACGAGGTGGGGGCGGCTCATGGGCCCACCCTACGGGGCGCGGGCGGGGCCTGTCTGTGCTTGTGCCTGCCGTTGCGGCGGCCGGGCCGCTACCTTGGGGCATGACGGACACCGCCCGCAAGCACCGACTGAACTGGAACAGCCACCACGTCACGCAGGGCGACGAGCGGGCGCCCAACCGCGCCATGCTGCGCGCCGTGGGCTTTGAAGACGGCGATTTCGAGAAACCCATCATCGGCGTGGCGCACGCGCAGAGCAACATCACCCCGTGCAACAACGGGCTGGGCGAGCTGGCCGACCACATCACCGGGGCCATCCGCGAGGGCGGCGGCATGCCGCAGATTTACGGGACCATTACCGTTAGCGACGGCATTTCCATGGGTACCGAGGGCATGAAGTGCAGTCTGGTCAGCCGCGAGGTGATTGCCGATTCCATCGAGACTGCCAGCCGGGGGATGTCCCACGACGGCCTCGTGGTGGTGGGCGGCTGCGACAAGAACATGCCGGGCGCCATGATTGGCATGGCGCGGCTGAATATTCCGGCCATCTTCGTGTACGGCGGGACCATCAAGCCGGGGCACTACAACGGGCAGGACCTCACGATTGTCAGCGTGTTTGAAGCGGTCGGTGCGTTCGGCGCCGGCAAGATCAGCCGCGAGGAATTCACGGAGATCGAAAAGCGCGCCTGCCCCGGCAATGGCAGCTGCGGCGGCATGTACACCGCCAACACCATGAGCAGCGCCTTTGAAGCCATGGGCATGAGCCTGCCGTATTCCAGCACCATGAGCGCCGTAGACGCCGAAAAGGCCGTCTCCAGCGCCGACAGCGCCCGCGCCCTGCTGCGCCTGATCGAGCAGAACATCCGCCCGCGCGACATCCTGACCAAACAGGCGTTCGAGAACGCGATCACCGTGATCATGGCCGTGGGCGGCTCCACCAACGCGGTGCTGCACCTGATGGCCATCGCCCATGCCTGCGACGTGGCCCTGAGCCTGGACGACTTCGAGCGCATCCGGGCGCGCACCCCGGTGTTCTGCGACCTGAAGCCCAGTGGGCGCTATGTGGCCACCGATCTGCATGTGGTGGGCGGCATTCCGCGCGTGATGAAGATGCTGCTGGCAGCGGGCCTGCTGCACGGCGACTGCCTGACGGTGACGGGGAAGACGGTGGCCGAGAATCTGGCCGACGAGCCGGACGCCCCAGCGGCCGACCAGGACGTGATCCGGCCCTTCCATCAGCCCATCTACACCGAGGGGCACCTCGCCATCCTGCGCGGCAACTTGGCTCCCGAAGGCTCGGTGGCCAAGATCAGCGGCCTGAAAAGCATCAAGATCACCGGCCCGGCGCGCGTGTTTAACAGCGAGGAAGAGGCCATGCAGGCGATCATGGGTGACCAGATTCGCGCGGGCGACGTGCTGGTCATCCGCTATGAAGGGCCCAGGGGCGGGCCCGGCATGCGTGAGATGCTCTCCCCCACCAGCGCGATCATCGGCAAGGGCCTGGGCGACGCGGTGGGCCTGATCACCGACGGGCGCTTTTCGGGCGGCACCTTTGGGCTGGTGGTGGGGCACGTGGCCCCCGAAGCCTATGTGGGCGGGCCCATTGCGCTGGTGCAGGAGGGCGACACCATCGAGCTGAACGCCGAAACCCAGGTGCTGAACCTGCAGGTGGACGCGGCCGAGCTGGAGCGGCGCCGCGCGGCGTGGGTGGCCCCGGCGCCCCGCTACACGCGCGGGGTGCTGGCCAAATACGCCAAGCTGGTCAGCAGCGCGGCTGTGGGGGCGTACACGGATTGACAGGCAGATAGAGGGGACGCAGTCAAGCGCGCGGCCCCTGGGCTTTACCGTAGGGTAAAGCGTGCCGATCCCGGATTACCAGACGTTCATGCGGCCCCTCCTGGCGCTGCTGGAAGACGGCGAGCCGCGCCGGATGCGTGATCTCTACAGTCGGCTGGCGACCGACTTTCAGCTGACGTCCACAGAACTGGCCGAGATGCTGCCCAGTGGACGTCAGCCCACCTACATGAACCGCATTGGCTGGGCCAAAACGTACCTGCTCAAAGCGGGCGCACTGCAAAGCGCCCAGAGGGGCAGCGTGCAGATCACGCCGCGCGGGCGCGCGCTGCTGGCCGATCACGCGGAGCCGCTCAATACCAAGAGGCTCTTTGCCTTCCCGGAATTCATTCAGTTTCAGGGGGGTAACCCACTGGCCCCCGAACACGCCACCCCGACCCCCAGCCTTTCACCGGATGAGCAACTGGCCACTCTGGCTGCCGAACTGAACAGCACCCTGCGCACAGAACTGCTGACCCAGGTCACGCAGCTCACCCCCAGTCAATTTGAGCGGCTGGTGGTGGAACTGCTGGTAGCCATGGGGTACGGCGGCAACGCCCGGGACGCCGGGCAGGCCCTGGGGCGCAGCGGCGACAACGGTGTGGACGGCCTGATCAAGCAGGACCCGCTGGGACTAGGCCGCATCTATCTGCAGGCTAAGCGCTGGCAGAACGTGGTTCACAGTCCAGAGATCCGGGGCTTTTCGGGAAGCCTGACCTTTCACAAGGCCAGCAAGGGGGTGTTTCTGACCACGTCATCGTTCAGCGAGGGCGCGCGCCAGACCGCCCAACAGATCGGCAACATTATCCTGATTGATGGACAGACGCTGGCCGACTACATGATTGAGTACGGGGTGGGCGTGCTGACCCGCGAGACCTACCACCTACGCCGGCTGGACAGCGAATATTTCGAGGAGCTGTAGCCGGTGACTCTGGGCATTGTGGAAACCGCCAGCGGGCGACTTCAGGGTCAGGTGGTCCAGGCTGGCCTGCACGCCGCCCGCGCATGGCTGGGGGTGCCCTACGCCGCGCCGGCACGCGGGGCCCTACGCTTTGCACCGCCCGCGCCGCACCCGGGCTGGCGCGGCGTGCGGAACGCGCACGCCTACGCGCCGGACGTGCTGCAGCCGCTGGACCCATCGGTCACACTGGTGCCCTCGGCCGAAGGCAGTCTGGCGCTGAACATCTGGGCGCCGCCCGAGGGCCAGGGCCACCCGGTCCTGCTGTGGCTACATGGCGGCGCCTTTCGGGCGGGCAGCGGCCGTCTGTACGACGGACGCGAGTATGCGGCGCGCTGTGGCGTGGTGGTGGTCACGGTCAATTCGCGGCTGGGCCCCCTGGGCTACGCAAACTTTGGGGGGCTGTTTGCCGACGAGCGCTTCACGCCCAACGCCGGGTATCAGGATCAGGTGGCGGCCCTGCGCTGGGTGGCGGCCAACATCGCGGCCTTTGGGGGCGACCCGGCGCGCATCACGGTGGGGGGGCAGTCGGCCGGCGGCGTGGCCACAGCCCTGATGCTGCGTGACCCGCACGCGGCGCCCCTGATGGCCGGGGCCATCGTGCAGAGCGGCACGCTGAATCAGGTGGGCAGCTGGGAGAACAGCCTGGGGATAGCGCAGGCGTATGCCCAGGCACTGGGGGTGCTGCCGGGGCACGCGGACCGACTGTTCACGTTGCCCCCCAGCGCCTTTGTGCAGGCCCTGCACCGGCTCGAACAGATGCGGCCCCGGCGCCTGAATTCCCGCCCCTTTCTGGATGGCCGCGTGCTGCCGGGCCGCCTGGAGACGCTGCTGGCAGGCCCGGCCGCCCCGGTGCCCCTGCTGCTGGGCGCCACGCGCGAGGAGTATTCCCTGTTCGTAAAAGTGCCCGACCGCATCTTTCCCCGCACCGACCGGGCGCTGCTGACCCGGGCCATGGTGCCGTACTTGGCGCCGGGTCAGGTGCAGGCCGTGCTGGCACACTACCCCGATACCCCGGACGGCCTGGTGGCGCTGGGCACCGATCTGTTTTTTCAGGTGGGCCACGACGCCCTGCAGGGCGCCCACCCGCCAGCGGCTCCGGTGTTCCGCGCCCGCTTCGACTGGGGCACGCGGCTGTTTGGCCTGGGCGCCACCCACGGCATGGATCTGCTGTTTCTCTGGCCCCGGCCGCTGGGGCACGCCTCGGGGCTGCTGCGGGGGGGGCAGGCCGGGCGCCGCTCGGCCCTGGCCCGCCAGTTGCAGGCGGCGTGGGCGGCATTTGTGCAGACGGGCCAGCCGGGGCCCGACTGGCCCCGTTACACCGCCCAGCACCCAGCGGTGGCGTGTTTCGATCTGCCCGGGCTGACCGTGACCACGGCCGGCGAACGCGAACGCCGCGCCCTGTGGAGAGACGCCCTGATTCCCATGCCGTAGGCGCGGCCAGAGCAAACCCGGGCCGGCAACCCCGCCTGGTACAGTGACCGCTGTGAACCGAACACAGAGGCGGGCGCTGGCGCTGGGCGCGGTGGTGGGGGCGCTCGCCTGGACCACCGAACGCGCCGCGCGCTGGTCGGGGCTGGGCACCGTGCGCCGGGGCCGCAGCGCCCAGCCGGGCATAAGCCTGCTGCTGCGCGGGGGGCCGGACCCCCAGGTCACGTCCGCCCTGCTCAGCCACCTGCAGGCGGCGGGCGTCACCGCCACCTTCCTGTTTGAAGAGGGGGCGGCCCGCGCCCACCCGGCGCTGGTAGAGCAGGCCGTTCAGGGGGGGCACACCGTGCTGCCCCTGGTGGGTGGCCCCGGCCACAGTCCCTGGGCCCTGGCCCGGGGGCTGCGGGCCGCCCAGCCGGCATTCGCCGCCCTCACAGGCACGCCTCCCACCCTGTTTGCCCCGGGCCCAGGGGTGGGTGGGGTGGTGGCCGCGCTGGCTGGCCGCTGGGGGGGGCTCACCCCGGTGGCGGCCAGGCACCGCAGCGCGTGGGGCACGCAGCCGCGCGGGCTGCGCCCGGGGGCCCTGCTGGAGCTTGAGGGCACGGCGCCCGTGGCTGTGCCCCACCTGCCTCTCCTGCTGGCCGACTTGCAGGCGCGCGGCTATGAGATCCGGGGCCTGGGCGAGCTGCGCGGGCTCCGGCCCGAGGCGCTGCGGGACCTGCCCGCCACGGCCCTGCAACTCGTGGACGTGCTGTATGACCGCGTGGGGGGTATTCGCCGGATTGGCGGGCATGCCAGCAGTCTGTTCCGGGTGGGGGCCGCGCCCTATCCCCTGGCCGACGTGACGGTGCCGCACCCGGGGCGGCCCGGGGGGCTGACCCTTCGCCGTGGTGAACCCCTGACCGAGTTTCACCTGGACAGCGCCCGCCTGGTTGAACTGGCTGAACGGCCCCTGGCCGGCCGCCGCATCGTCACCCACTCCATCCGGGATCTGGCGGCCACCGTGCGCGATGACCCCGATTGCCGCGAGCGGCCAGCGGTCTTCAGTATCAGCATCTTCGCAGACGTGCTGGCGCTGTACGGGTTCACGGTGGTGGACCTGCCCCCCGCCCACCGGCGCCGCCTGACGTGGTGGTCGCGCACCCTGCGCCGGGCCTACGGCGTGTCCGACCCGCACAAGGCCCATGTGCCGCGCCTCGCCGTGATGGCCCGCGAGGAGTTGATTCGGCGCCATGCCACCCACTGGGGGCACCCGGTGGCGGAAGAGTAAACATTTGTAAGATTCTGGCAACCGCTCTTTTGCAACAGTAAAGCCGGGGGCGTGTGTTTGCCAGGTTCTGCCTGGGCGCTATATAAATAGCCACACCCTGCATAAACTCACTTCAATCCTTCTGGGATAGCCAAAGGGCTCGCCTGATCGCCACAATAGACCCTGGAGTGTTTTCTTCAATGTTCTCCTTTTCCCCTTCCCGGCCAGGAGGCCCCTGCATGAACCGAACCCTTCCCTTGCTTGGCGTGACCCTGGCCCTGCTGACAGGGTGCTCGGCGGGCCCCAGTGCGCCTGCCACGCTGCTGCCCCGCTATGACACGCTGGCCCAGGTTCCCCTGCAGCCGGGCGACACCCCGGAGCAGCTGGCACAGGCGGTGGGCGGCACGGTGCTGTCCTGGCCAGCCCCGGACTGCACGGGTGAAGACTGCACGGCGCTGGTGGGTCTGAACACCCCCAGCCGTCAGGGCCTGCGCGCCCTGGGCGGACGATCGGCCCAGCTGGAACCCAACCGCGACGTCTTTGGCGGCGGCGGCACCATCACCGCCAGGATGAATGGATCGCTCAATGTCTGGTCTGGTGGGTCGCTGAACGCCTGGTCCGGCGGCAGCCTGAACGCCTGGTCCGGCGGCAGCTACACCCCCCTGCCCGAGAACACGGCCATCTGGCAGAAGGTGGGGCTGGAGCGGGCCCACGCCATGGCGCGCAATCTGGGCGCCGGGGTGACGGTGGCGGTCATTGATTCGGGCATTGACCTGGCCCACCCGGCTTTTGCCGGCACCTTGACCGCGCCGTCCACCTGGCGGGACTTCTACAGCGGCGACGCGGTGCCCCAGGAAGAAGGGGTGCTGGGTCAGGGTGCCTACGGTCACGGCACGAACGTGGCGGGCATCGTGCTGCAGGTGGCGCCCCGGGCCAGAATCCTGCCCCTGCGCGTGCTGGGCCCCGACGGTTCGGGTGACGTGGTGATGGTGGCGCAGGCGATCAGCTACGCCGCGCAGCAGGGCGCCCGGATCATCAACCTGAGCCTGGGCAGCGATGAGAACTCGCCCACCGTGCAAGACGCCGTGCGCCGGGCGGCCGAGCAGGGCGTGATGGTGGTGTCCTCGGCGGGCAACAGCAACCTGGAGCGCATCACGTCGCCGGCGGCCCTGGCCGAGGCCAAGGGCACCCTGGGCCAGAACCTGCTGAGCGTGGGCAGCGTGGACCTGCGCGACCTGAAGTCGAGCTTTTCCAACTACGCCGAGAATCTGGAGATGGTCGCGCCGGGTGAACAGGTCGCGTCGCCCGCACCGGGAGGCCGCGTGGCGGCCTGGAGCGGCACCTCAATGGCCGCGCCCATGGTGGCGGGTGGACTGGCCCTGGCGCTGGGCGAGTCGCTGACCGTTTCGGTCAAGGACCTCACCAAGAAAATGGCCGAATCGGCGTTCGATGTCTACAACAACGGCGCCAACAGCAGCTACAAGGACCGTCTGGGGGTCAAGGGCCGCTTGGACCTGCCTGAATTTTTGAAAAACGTCATCCGGTACTGAGCGGCGTGGCGGCCCAGCACCCGGCATCTCCGACCCGTGTTCCGCACCCTGTCGAAGTGCTGATTGACTCCAATCCGGCGGCGGCGGTGCAGTGGCTTGAAGGCCCAGAGGCGCACACGCTGGACGAGGGGCGCCGCGCCCTGTGGCTGGGCCGCGCCCTGTACGCCGCTGGCGACCTGCCGGCGGCGGCCGGGCACTTCGCGGCGGCCGTCAGCGGCTTTGCGGCGCAGCGGCAGACCGAGGAGCTGGCAGAAGCCCAGCTGTCACTGGGCCGGACGTTCCTGGCCCTGGGCGACCTGGAGGGCGCACACAGCGCCCTGCTGAATGCGGTTGAACTGGCGGCGCAGCTTGGGTTGCCCGAACTGCAGGCGACTGCGCTCAACCAGCTGGCCGCCGTCAGCTATCAGCGCGGCGAACCCGCACAGACCCTGCGGTACCTGCACCAGTCCCTGGACCTGCGGACCCGGATTCAGGATGTGACGGGGCAGGTTCATTGCCTGACAAACATCGGCACGCAGCACACCCGACTGGGCCACTACAAAGAAGCCCTTGAGCACCTCAATCAGGCTTACCTGCTGACCAAAACCCTTCCAGATAACCCGGCCCTGGAAGGCCCCATCCTGATCAATCTGGCGCAGGTTCATCATATGAGTGGGTCCCATCAGCTGGCCTTCGAGGTGATGCGCGACGCCTCCAGGGTGGTCCACGAGGGCCAGGACGCCCAGCAAAAGGCCATCAGCGCCCTCAATCTGGGGGTGTATGCCCTGGAGGTCGGCGCCCTGGACGAAGCGCGCGAGCACCTTGAAGCTGCCCTGGCCCAGAGCCGCGCCCTGGGATTTCGTATGGGTGAAATCAGCGCGCTTGATTCCCTGGGCACCCTGGCCGAGCGCACCGGGGCACCCCATGAGGCGCAGGCGGCCTACGCCACGTCGCTGGCGCTGGCTCTGGACATGGGGTCTGCACAGGGCCAGGTGGACGCGCGCCTGAATCTGGGGCGACTGCACCTGCGCGCTGGACAGCTGGACGCTGCACAGGCGCAGCTGCTGCAGGCGGAGGAACTGGCCGTGCACGCCGAGTTGCCCAAGGAGCAGATTCTGGCCGCCGAAGCGCTGATGAGCCTGCACGAACAGCGCGGTGATCTTCAGCAGGCGCTGACGTATGCCCATACCCTGCGGGGCCTGGAGCGGCAGCGCTTTGACACCGAGCGGGAGCGGGAGACGCGCCAGCTGTCCATTCAGTTTGAGGTGGAGCGGGCCCAGCAGGACGCCCGGCTGTATCAGATGCGCACGGCCATGGAACAGAGCGCGCGCGAGGCCGCCGAGCAGGAGGTGCGGGAACGAACAGCCGAACTGGCCCGTGCCCAGCACGAGGTGGTTACGCGCCTGGCCATGGCCGCTGAATACCGCGATGACACGACGGGTGAGCATACCCGGCGGGTGGGCCGAGCGGCGGCCCGGATTGCGCATGCGCTGGGCTGGCCCGAAGCCCAGGCCAGTGTGCTGGGGGTGGCGGCCCGGCTGCACGATGTGGGCAAGATTGGCATTCCGGACCGCATCCTGCTCAAAAAAGGCCGCCTGAGCCCGGCCGAGTACCGCCAGATGCAACACCACACCCTGATTGGTGGGCGCATCCTTTCCGGGGGCCACTCGGCGCTGCTCCGCCTGGCCGAGGAGATTGCGCGCAGTCACCACGAGCGCTGGGACGGCAGCGGCTATCCCCTGGGACTCCAGGGCGAAGCCATTCCCCTGCCCGGACGCATTGTGGCGGTGGCAGACGTCTTTGATGCCCTCATCCAGTCCAGGCCCTACAAGGCGGCCTGGACCCTGGAACAGGCCCTGCAGGAGCTTGAGGCGCAGGCCGGGCGGCAGTTTGACCCGCAGATCGTGGCGGTGGCGCTGCGCGTGCTGCCACAGGTGGACGCAGCGCCTTTTTTCAATGCAGACCACGAGCTGCTGCTGGCCGAGGAAGACGTCTCACCCGTCCTGGGCGTGTTTGAGCAACTGCTGGCCGAACGCATCGCCAGACTGCCCATCCACCACGAGCCGGACCCGGAAACGGACTGATCCGAGTTCCGAAACATTCCGTCACGGCTTCCGGAATTTTCCGACCGGAGCGACTCACAGAGCTGCGGAGCAGAGCAGGAACAGAGATGGATGTCCGGGCATTGGAGAAACATCCAGTTCTCTTCTGGATGTGACGCAAATGGACGGCAGTCCGTATGATTGGCGCACCCAGTCTGGATTGCGCCTTCTGCCTGACTGCCCTGGTGCTGCCCCAGGGCCAAACGCAGCGCGGCCTGGTCCTGGCTTCACGATCAGACGGGGGTTCTGGGCTGTCTGGGCCATCAGCATGAACCAGCCGTTCGGACCGCTTCAGGCTAGAGGCGATCAATCCAGCGTTTATGCCCCTCCACCAGTGATGGACAGGGCGACGTATCAATCGCCTGACTTGCTGTTCCCGGCTCCGCCCTGCCCGGGCGCTGGACGGGCCACCTCGGCCCAGGTCCATAACCCGGCGGCGCTCATGGCGCGCAGGCGGCGGCGCAGGTCCTCGTGCTCCCGCAAAAAGGCGTGCAGTTCGGCGTCACTTCTGAGCGGCAGCCCGGCTTTGCGCAGGGGCTCCAGATCTGGCCAGGGGGGCGGGGGGGGCAGGCGCCCGCCCTGGGTTTCGTGGAAGGTGCAGCTCAGGCTCTCCACACTGGCCAGGGCCCGGCGCAGCCCGTGGGGGCACTCGCCCTTCAGGGCCCCCAGCAGAATCAGCAGCGCCTCGCCCAGCGCCGGCAGGTGCAGGTCCAGGGCGTCCTGGGCCTGGTGGTCCCGCAGCCGGTGCAGGTAGGGCGTGTTCAGGTGCGCGGCGTCCACCCGGTTGAGCACCGTATGCAGGTCCACTGTCAGGCTGTGCAGGCCCCGGTCATGGTCGGTGTAGGCATTCACGATCAGCGCCTGCGCGCCGGGCCCGGCGCGGTGCAGGGCCAGCGCCAGCTCGCGCCGGTCGGCGCGCGCCTGCGCCACCGGCACGATAAAGGTGATGGCAAAGGTCAGCAGAAAGAAGCCAGAGATGGCGGCGATATCAGTCAGGATGCGCCACAGCGGCCGGGGCGCGATAATCTCGCCCAGGCCCAGGGTACTGAGGGTGTAGCCCACAAAATAGAAGGTGGCCAGAAAGGTGGCCGGCTGCCCACTGTCCGCGCCGACCAGGGCCCCCGGCTGAGACCAGAAGATCAGCGTCCAGCCCAGCCACATCAGCGCGGTCCACATGACCAGCGACCCTGAAATCAGGACCGGGGTGCTCCAGGCCAGCGCCGCCCGGCGGCCACTGCGCCGCGCGACCAGATGCAGCGCCGCGTACAGGGCGCGGTGCACAGCGCGGTTCAGACGGCCCTCGCCCGCCTGAATACAGGTCACCATCAGGTCCACCAGCACCGCCAGCACCAGCAGAAACCCAGGAACCCACAGCAGTTGGCGCATGGCCGGTATTGTCGCGTGTTCCGGCAGGGCCCCGCGAGGCCGGCTCCCTTCATGTTCCTGTGCTTGCTGGCAGCGGGCGACCCGGCCGCCCAGGCACAGGGCTTGAGCCTGTTCCGGTTCCAACTCGGAACAGCACCCAGGAGCGCCCTTCCTCGCCCAGAGGCGTGAACCGCTTCCTTCTGCGCTACTCGCCCCCGATACAGCTTCCGAACCATGCCGCCGGGCGTGACGGGATTTGTCTGACCAGAGAACCTCGCAGACCTGCGGCGCAGAGCAGGAAAAGAGACAGCTGTCCGGGTCCGGGCGTTGGGCTGAGACAGCGCTGAAGGCGGGGAATATCCGGGCTTTTTCCTGGATGTTCCGGAACAGGAGGGCCGTCCGGCTCAGGTCAGTTCGGCAAAGACCGCGCGGCTGATGACCAGTTGCTGAATCTCGCTGGTGCCCTCGTAAATTTCGGTCACCTTGGCGTCGCGGTACAGGCGCTCGACCGGATACTCACGGCTGTAGCCGTTGCCCCCGAAAATCTGAATGGCGTCTCTGGTGCCGTCCACCGCCGCCTCGCTGGCCAGCAGCTTGGCCATGCTGGCTTCCTTGCCGTAGGGCTTGCCCTGATCTTTCAGCCACGCGGCTTTCAGCGCCACGAGGCGCGCACTTTCAATCCGGGCAGCCATGCGGGCAATCTTGAAAGAGACACCTTCAAATTCACGCAGCCTCTTGCCGAACTGCTCGCGTTCATTCGCGTAGCGTGCGCTGTGTTCCAGCGCGGCGCGGGCAATCCCCAGGGCCTGCATGGCAATGCCGATGCGCCCGGCGTCCAGACTGGCCAGCGCGATCACCAGCCCCTGGCCTTCCTCGCCCACCATGTGGGCGTGGGGCACACGCACATCTTCAAAGGTCACGGTGGTCGTGTGGCTGGCGTGCAGGCCCAGTTTCTCTTCGGGTTTGCCAAACGACAGGCCCGGGGTGCCGTTCTCCACGATGAAGCACGACACGCCGCGCGCCCCGCTGCCGCCGGTGCGGGCCATCACCAGATAGGTGTCGGCCTGCCCGCCGCTGGTAATCCAGGCTTTGGTGCCGTTCAGCACCCAGTCTTCACCGTCGCGGACCGCCTGCATCCGGAGGCTGGCGGCGTCACTGCCCGCGCCGCTTTCGGTGAGGCAGAAGGCGCCGATGTGCTCGCCACTCGCCAGCGGCTTCAGAAAACGCGTTTTCTGCTCGTCGCTGCCGTAGCGCAGAATCATCTGTTCGGGCAGGCCGTTTTGCACACTCACGATCACCGCCACGCTGGCATCGGCCGCCGCAATCTCTTCCAGGCACAGGGCGTAGGTCACGCTGTCCAGGCCCGCGCCGCCCCAGCGCTCAGGAACGGTGGCGCCCAGGAGGCCCAGTTCAGCCAGCCCGCGCAACTGTTCGCGCGGGTACTCGCCGCTGCGGTCGTACTCGGCGGCCTTGGGGGCAATTTCGGCGCGGGCATAGTCGCGCACATGCTGCACGATCAGCCGCTGGTCGTCGCTGAGCGCGAAGGTCATGCCGGGGGCGTCGGTGACGGTCATGGGTGCAGGCTACCAAACGGGCGTTAGGGAGATTGGGGGAACAGAGGGACGCGGGGGGCGGGCGGCAGGGCGCAGGGAAAGGGCCGGCAGAGGCGGGCAGCTGACAGGCGACTCGTTGCGTGCTTCGGCTCTCCTGTTCACGTCCGCCTGGGCCGGGGCGCACAACTGTCGCAGGCTCAGCCGCACGCCGGACAGCCTGAGCAGAGGAACAACGTGCCTCCAGGCGGGGCGTTCACCAGTCGGCTCTTCCCCCATGGATGGGCCTTGCCGGCGGAAGCTGGATCAGGCTCGGCCTCTCCACACCCGGCACTCCACGTCCTACCCCCTTTCTTTCACAGCTTCCCTCAGCGCCTCCTCAATGCCCCGCCCGCGCCAGCCGGTCTCGACCTGCGCGGCCTCGCCCCCGGGCCAGCGCAGGTGGGCGCCGATCACGGTGCCGCCAGCAATGGCCAGGGCGGCGGCGCTCAGCGCTTCAGCGCCCACCTGCGGGCACAGGCGCGCAGCGGCGGCGCGCAGGGCCGGGGCCAGGGGCAACGGGGGGCAAGTGACACGAACGCGGGCGGGCAGATTCACGCCCGCAAGTCTAGCGTTCTCCTTCTTTTGGAGGGCGCACGTCCCGGCCCCGGTGCCTTTACAATGCCCCGCAATGATCGGGGGCGGCGGGCAATGGCACAGACTGAAGTAAGAGGGCGCGTGTGGCGGGTGCTGGGCTGGCTGCTGTGCCTGACCCTGTTTGCCCTGGCCGCTGCGCTGGGGCTGCTGACCCTGGGGCTGCTGGCCTCGATTTCGGGGGGTGGGCCGCTGTGGCTGCGCTCGCTGGGGGCGCTGGTGTTGCCGCTGGCCCAGGGTGCCGGAGTGACACACTGGGGAGGCGTGGCCCAGGCACTGGCCCTGATGGGCCTGACCAGCACCCTGGCCGCCGCCGCCGCCTACGTGAAACCGCGCCTCTGAACGGAGCACCTCATTCTCATGTTGACTGAGGCGCTCCTCATGGTGCGTGGTACGATTGTGGGGTTTGTACCGGAGGCAATGTGAGGCTGTCTGAAGACATTGGAATCGACCTGGGAACGGCTACGTTCCTGATTTACAGCAAGAGCCGGGGCCTGGTGTTGCAGGAGCCCAGCGTGATTGCCATGGCCCGCGACAACAAGCAGGTCAAGGCTGTGGGCGAAGAAGCCTACCGCATGATCGGGCGCACGCCCGGCGGCATCGTGGCGGTGCGGCCCATCAAAGACGGCGTGATTGCCGACGAGGGCCTGACCGAGAAGATGATTTCCATGTTCCTTCAGAAGGTACAGGGCAGCGCCGGTCGCCTGTTTGGCTTCAAGCCGCAGCTGATGCTGGGGGTACCCAGCAACGTCAGCGACGTCGAGAAGCGCGCTGTGCTGCGCGCCGCGCTGAACTCCAATGCCAAACGCGCTTTTCTGATTGAAGAACCCCTGGCCGCCGCCATTGGCGCGGGCTTGAAAATTGCCGAACCCGTGGGCAGCATGGTCGTGGACATTGGTGGGGGCAGCACCGACGTGGCCGTGATCTCGCTGGGCGGCATCGTGGTGTCTGAATCCATGCGTGTGGCGGGCAATGAATTCGATGAAAGCATCATCCGCTACGTGCGGCGCAAGCACAACGTCCTGATTGGCGAGCGCACCGCCGAAGAAATCAAGGTCAAGGTGGGCGCGGCCATGCTGCTGGACGACGCCGAGAACCTCACCGCCGAGGTGCGCGGGCGCGATCTGGTCAATGGCCTGCCCAAGACCATCAGCCTGGACAGCACCGATGTGGTTGAGGCGCTGTCTGAACCCGTCACCAAGATCGTGGAGGGCGTCAAGCGCGTGCTGGAAATCACCCCGCCCGAACTGGTCAGCGACATCATTGACCGGGGCATCGTGATGACCGGCGGCGGCTCGCTGCTGCGCAACTTCGATGAACTGCTGCGCCAGACCACCGGCATTCCGGTGGCCGTGGCCGAGAACGCGGTGGAAGCTGTGGCGGTGGGCACGGGCATGGCGCTGGAAATGATTCCGGTGCTGGGCGACAGCCTGGTGAGCAGCGACAACTACCTGCGGCGGTAAAAAGACAGCCATGGGCCAGAGGCTCTGGGCCATGAGGTGGGAGAGGGTCGCCCCGGCGCGCTCTCCCCTGTTTTTGCCCATGGCTCATGGCCCAGAGCTCAAAAGGAGGTTCCATGTCCCCCATCCTGATTCAAGAAGTCCTGCAGACCCTGCCCCACCGCTTTCCGTTCGTGCTGGTGGACCGGGTGCTCTCGGCCGAGGGCGGCACTGTGCACGCGCTGAAAAACGTCAGCGTGAACGAGCCCTACTTTCCCGGGCACTTTCCCCAGGAACCGGTGATGCCGGGCGTGCTGATCGTGGAAGCGATGGCGCAGGCCAGCATGTTCTGCCTGCACGGCCAGCTGGAGAGCGGCACCG